>SKWY01000211.1 GCA_007128675.1 Deltaproteobacteria bacterium
AATCAGAGGAGGGATCTGGCGAGGACGCGGCGGATACGGCCGGTTCGAAAGAGCAGGAATCAGAGGAGGGAGCGGGCGAGGAGAGGGCGGATGCGGCCGGTTCGAAAGAGCAGGAATCAGAGGAGGGATCTGGCGAGGACGCGGCGGATGCGGCCGGTTCGAAAGAGCAGGAATCAGAGGAAGAAGCGGGCGAGGAGGAGGTAGAGCAGGATGAAGCTGATGATGAGGAAGAGCCGACTGCCGAGGCCGGCGAGTTACCCGAGGCGGCCAAACGTGGCCGCAGGCGCACCAAGCGCCGCGGCAGGACCCATCAGAGATCCGAAAGGACGCTCGAGGCTCGCAAGGAGCGCACTCGGCGGCCCGTGAAGCGGGCTGAGATTCAAGATTTACTCAAAGAGGATGACGAGATAGTCGTTCAGGTAGCCAAAGCTCCAATCGGCTCCAAAGGTGCCCGAATCACGACGCATGTCTCTCTTCCGGGACGCCATTTGGTGTTCATGCCCACCGTCGATCATGTGGGTATTAGCCGAAGGATTGCCTCCGACAAGGAGCGTCGCCGCTTGCGACAGATTATCGAGGAGATCCGTCCTCCGGGAACAGGCTTCATCGTTCGAACGGTCGCCGACGGGGTCGACAGGGGCAAGCTGGTGGCGGATGCCCGCTTTCTACTGAACCTCTGGGCCGATATGAACAAGCGCAAGGAACGCATTAGTGCGCCAGCGCTTCTTCATCCGGATCTCGATCTGATCCTGCGAGCGACACGAGACCTCTTCGGAGAGGAGGTAGAGCGCCTAGTCATCGATGACGAGCAGGAGTACGATCGCCTCCTCAAGTTCATGGAAGTCCATATGCCCGCCCTGAAGGACAAGGTCGAGCACTACAAGGGCAAGGAGCCCATATTCGATGCCTACGGAATCGAGGACGAGCTTCGTCGGGCGCAGCAGCGCAGGGTCTGGCTGAAAAGCGGCGGGTATCTGATCATCGATCAGGCGGAGGCTCTCGCCGCGATAGACGTCAACTCCGGTCGCTATATCGGCAAGAAGAACCTCGAGGAGACAATCACGAAGATCAACATCGAGGCAGCCGAGGAGGTCGTCTATCAGCTGCGTCTTCGCAATATGGGCGGCATAATAATCCTCGACTTCATCGACATGGAGAAGGCGAGCAACCGAGAGAAGGTGTATAGGGCGCTCGATGAGGCTCTTCGCAAGGACAAGGCCAAGACGAATATTTTGAAGATTAGTGAGCTGGGGTTGGTCGAGATGACCCGCAAGAGGGTGCGCGAGTCGCTGACCCGCATGATGAACGAACCATGCCCATACTGCGATGGCAGGGGCATGATGAGGACTGGTGTCACGGTGGCCTACGAGGTCTTAAGGGACGCCATGCGAGAAGCAGCCCATCGCAAGGAAGATACTCTTTTCGTGAACTGTAGTCCCGAGGTCGCGGCTCTCTTGACGACAGTGGAGCGTGATGCGCTGCGGTACACGATGGAGAAGTGTAAGAAGAAGCTCGTCATGAAGGCCCAGGAGGGCTATCACCGCGAGCAGTACGATCTCTATGCCAAGAACACCGAGACCGGTACTTCCGTCGCACTGGGAGAAGCCACCGGCTCGGCCGGCGCTTCGAGATCGGGGCCCTCTCATGCCTCGGCGGATCAGGGCTCATCGCATAGGGCGGGAGCTGCGGCCGCCAATGGCGGGGGAGGCAGTGCTCCGGCGGCCAACCCTGCGAGCCGCAGGCGACGCCGTAGGCGCGGAAGGGGCAAGCGTGATGGTGGGCGAGGCGATGCGGACTCCAGCCAGGGCGCGGGCAGAGGTCAGGGACAGCCTCGAGAAGGTGAGCCCCGGCAAGCTACGTCAGCCAAGGCTGCCTCACCATCGACTGGGGGAGGCTCGGACGGGGAGTAACTGCTCCTCGAGAGGACAGAATCCGTGAACGAAAGACAGTTTGGGGGTCAGCGCAAGGAAGCGCGCATGATGGTGAATCGAGAGTTCGCGTCACTCGAGGAGTTCATCACCGAGTATGTGGCCAATCTATCTCTTTCTGGCGCTTTCATCAGGAGCGAGGACCCATTGCCAGTGGGAACCCGCGTGGCTCTGAAGTTCACGGTGATCGTGGACGAGATAGAGACGATCGAGGGGGAGGGCAAGGTTGTCCGAGTAGAGCCTCCCGGGACGGACCGGCCAGCGGGAATGGGGGTTGTCTTCACCGAGCTGACAAACTTCAGCCGGGGGCTCCTGCAAAGGTTGCTCACGCGTTAGCTAAAGCCCACTGAAGGTTTTTCCTGATTGGAATCTCGCTCCGTGCTGGCAGGCCGAGCTGTCTACGCGGCTTGATCGATAAGAGAACTGCAAATGGCTCCTCAAGACTCTCCCGAGCATGACCGGTTGGCCGTCTTCTCCAGGGCGAACCGTTTTCTTAGGCGGGGCGTTTGGGATGTCGACTACAGGAAGCATACTGGGGCCAGGCGGCTTTTGGTCAGGCAGCTGCAGGTGTTTCTTCTTGCGATGAAGGGCATGAAAGAGGACGAGGTTCGCCTGCGCGCGGCTAGTCTGTCGCTCATCACCCTGCTCTCGGTGGTTCCATTTCTCGCTGTTGTTTTC
>SKWY01000362.1 GCA_007128675.1 Deltaproteobacteria bacterium
CAAACCTCGTCGGGATCGCGGCTTTCCAGGAGACGAGCTGCGCTCTTGAGCGTATCGAGCACTCTTGCCGCATCGATCATCGGTATTGCATCCAGCATTTGTCACTATCTCCTGACGCTTTGGTCCGGGGCGGCGGCCCCTGATGAGTCCTTCGTAAGGATTTGGAAGAGGGTGTCGGCCGTAAGAGCCACCTCCTCCGGTGTTCCGACATAGAAATCGGAGTGCTGAATTCTGGGCAGCACCGTCGACTTCGAGCTGTCGATGCAGTTGGCGGCAAATGGCACAAGGAGGTCGAAATCGGACACGAGAAAATCAGTAACCCGCTCGAGGGCCGGCTCGATCTCCGTAAGAGTCTTTGCGCCCGGCGCGATATCTCGGCAGGCGGGAACCAGGGAGCGCAACAGGGCCGCGATAGGGGCGCCTCGAAGGGGTGATGCTATTGCTACGACCTTGTCCACCTGTGGAATCCGTCTTCCTTCGGACTCCGCCTTTTGCAGGGCTCGTACGACGATGATACCACCGAGGCTGTGGCCAGCCAAGGACAAGCTCTCGAGCCCCTCGTCGCGAAGGCGCTCCAGATCCTCGAGCAAAGCCTCCACCGTTTGATCGACACGAAAGGTGTTTGCAAACAACCAGTAGCCCAGCGGGAAGGGACGTGGCAGATAGACGTCGAGCCCTCGGTCTTGCAGCTCGATTCCCAGGCGGTTGAAGACGCTGGGCATGCAGAAAAGGCCCGGCACCAGCATCACCGCCTTTTGGCCGCGACGCGAGTACTTCTCTTCCGGGCGAAAGCAGGCGATGGTTTGACGAACGCTGCTCGTCACGAAGGATGGAACCCGTTCGATGGTTTCATCGAGCCCAAGGCCGACATACCGTCGAACCTGCTCATCGAAACGTTGCCGGGCGCCATCGAGAAGCGCTTGGCGCAGGGACGGCACAGTCCTGATGATGCCGGCTACCATTTCGTGCATTGTGCATCTCCATCAAATGCCATGACATGCTGCGTCAATGCACTATAGCGCAATGCGTCAATTCAGGCAACAGCGGGCACAGTGGACACGGCTCTCCGCCATTATCCCGGTCGCTTGCTGAAGGACACCCGGCGGCTCGAAAGACTTCGAAGCTCGTTGACGCGGTTTCGTCACACTGTTAGGAAGCGAGCCCATTCGCCTTTGATTGACAAGAGGGAAAAATGTCCGAACAGAACTCGAAGCTCTTACTCAGAGCTCTTGGTGCGTTGATTCTACTGACGGCGGCAACCTTGGCTTGTGGTCCCATGGAGAATGGCGCGCTAGAAATCGAAATATTCGAAATCGATCCAAACGAGGCGACAGGCACAACCGAAAAGCAAGTTCGTCTCACGGGATCGGGGTTTCTCGATGGCCTGTCCGAAGAGGAGTTGGCTGGTACGCGCATTGGCATGACACTCGAGTTTCTCGAGTATTCACCTCTGATCACCGAACTCGAGATTCTCGAGATCATAGATGATACGAGTATTGATGCTTTGATTCCCAAGGTCAGTCCATACCACTGGTACGTGACGGTCGAAAGGGACGGCGAGCAGATCGAACGGCGTTATAGGGTCGAGCTGGGCACGGTCGACGTGTTCATCGAAAACGCAAAGGGTGAAGCATGGTGTAAGCAGTGCTTCACATTCAATGAGCCGCGCTAGGTCACTGTTCTCGTGGGGCTTCAGGCATGTGAGATGACCCTGGAGCCGAAAGCAGAAGTCGTCACCTTACGCAGCGCGCCCGAATTCCGGCTTCGAAGAAGGTCTCCTGCGTGTACACCTGGCCAATGTTGGAGTCCATCAGCCACGCCAAATCCGAGGAGTCCGGTGGCTGGGAGGACGTCCAGAAGCGCAGTCCTGCTCCCTGTGGAAAGAGGTCGGTGTCGACAGCCGGGTTCGCTTGTGACTCCACGATGATTGTTTGAATCTCTTTCATGGAAGGAAGCCTCCAGCCACCGCCGTCCAAAGTCAGCCCTTGACAGTAAGAGACTGCTCCATCCCAGTTGAGATCATCCGCCGAGGTTCCCTTCTGCCACTGGAGCCCCGTGTTTGTATCCGTGACAACTTGTCCCGAGTCGGTGAACCCCGGGCCCGAGGAGGCCAGAACGAGACTCGGTATGAAAAGAGCACAGATGGCTATGTGGGCAACTCTTGCTCGGTTTCGACGAGCGCTATTCGTGTTTGGTGCTTTCATTGGTCTCGTCTCCGTCAGTTCTTGATGCAACGGGCCTTGGCCCGGACGCTCGTCAAAATGGTTCCAGAGTCCCCCCCGGAAAAGTCCACGGCCCAGGCCTGGTTGTGAGCTCCAGCGCTAGGAGAAGCAGTCCAGAACCATCCTCCTGGAGCACCGGGGAAAGCGCCTTCATCCATGGCTGGGCTCGCCCGCGTGAAATCGACGAGGGACACCAGCTCGATACGAGAGGGGAGCCTCCAGGTGGAGCCATCACCCAGATCGAGCTGGCGGCAATAGCTAGCCGCCTCCGACCACGTCATGTCGTCATGGGGCGCCTCACGCTGCCAAACAAAGCCCGTGATGTTGTCGGTTACCGTATGCGTCTGCGTTTCATAAGTAACGGCATTGGGAAGCCCGGATTCGGCGGGGTTTGGCATTGGCGTCTGCGACCACATGATGCCGCCGCACTCCCCATGATTGCAGCCAACCAGGTTCTCCTCCGCGCAAACAACGCCGCAGTCACCGCAGTTCAAGGGATCGTTGGCGACATCACGACATATGTCGTCGCAGACTACGCCGTCGTCTCCAGGACAAACGCAGTCCCCATCCTCGCATGTGCCGCCTTCGGCGCACATGATGCCGCAGTCACCGCAGTTTTCGGTGTCGGAGCTGGTGTCCAGACAGACTCCGGCGCAATCGGTAAGGCCTTCCGGACACACACATTCTCTATCCTCACAGATGAACCCCTCGTTGCATGGTGACCAGCAATCGCCACAATGATCGGTGCTCGATGTGATGTCGACGCACCTTTCTCGACCTTCGCAGCGGGTATTGGTGTCGTCGAGCGGACAGGTTTGCTCGTAGCCTCTGGGGTTCGTGAAGGTGTCTCCTCCACAGTAGGTCGGGCGCTCACAGAAGCTCACGCAGGTACGAGATTCCGGATCGCACTCCGAGGTTCGATCGTCGCATGTGCCGCAGCCTAGACCACCGCACTCGAGATCCTCGCAGGCGGCGGCGAGTAGCTCACCATCACACTCGGCATCGAAACCGCTGGCGTCGAACTCGAGCAGTGCCGGCTCGGAGCTTGCCGGCCCGGCGATCTCGACGCTTGCCGAGTGCTGGCCTTGAGTCTGGCCACTGCAATAGGAGATGAACTTCTGGCTCTCCAACGAGGCGATGATCTCCCCGGACACATAAAGCATCTCTCGCTCGAGGTCTGTGGCGCGCCCCGTGCTCATGCCGTCAGGTGCCAGCGCCTCTAGGCTGAAGGGATCGAAGTCTCCGCCGTGTAAGCCGACGCCGAAGACTCGGACACCTTTCTCGCCCGCGGCGTCGACGGCCGCCTTGGCCTCCTCGAGAGTTCTTACGCCGGCGCCATCCTTCTGAGAGGAGAGCAGCACCATGAACCCGGAGGTTAGTGTTCCGCCATGATTCCAAGCCTCTACCTCTTCGCGTGCTTCCTGAAGCCTTCCCAGTGAGTCCACCACGGCGCCGTGAAGATTGGGATCGATCCTGTCCTCTGGGAGATCGAAGACTATGTCGCCCACGGAAGCTCGTACGTCGCTGTCGAGAAGGCGGAAGGGGGCCCAGACGACTGCCTCGTCTCCTCCCGCGAAAAGCTCGATGGAGAGACGAACGGGCAGGCCGGCGCCCATGAACTCGTCGATTAGAGCACGAGTGGCCGAGACGACGCTCGCCATCTCGGATTGGACTGGAGCGGAGACATCCAAGAGTAATGTCACGAGTACCTGTTGTGCTTCATCCGACACATTGCCGCCGATATCCGAGCTAGGCACCTGCGCGGAATTCTCTCGTAATACGAGGCTTGCAGGGTCGATGGTCGCGATCGGTCTTCCCTCACAGTCCTCGGCGGCGAAGTGCAACGCGACCGCGGATAGCTCGGCGTTGGGATGGCCGCCTATCATTCTCGCGCGAACGCAATCCAGGTCTGGCGGATCCACGATGTCGACGCCGCTCCCGACGAAGAAGAGCCCAAGCCTCGAGATGTGTGCCCCAATCCAGCTTCCGTCGAGCGCGCCGCCTATCCGTCGGAACCTTCCCTCCTCTTCGACGGCGTGAAAAAGAGACGCGAGTTCTCCTGGGCCATTGAACCGAAGCTTTACGTTGGCCGACTCCATCAGCTCGGTGTCGAAGGGTTCGAAGAGACAAATGTAGGAGAAGGCATGAAAGCCCTCGTGAGGCGTCAGCTCCGTCTGGGTAACCGTGATCTCGGTAGGTTCTTCGATCGCCCCGGCTGCAATACTAATCCAGCACCCTCCGGCGCTTACCAATCCGCCCTCGATGCCGATGGTCTTCGTAACGGTGTTCTCGTCGACCGGTTCTCCGTTGTCCGGGGGGCCGTTTTCGGGATCGTCGGGGCCGCAGGCGGGCGCTACGATTGAAAGGAGCAGTGCGAGCGGCGCCAGAAGCGCGAGGTAGATCGCGGGCATCCTGGTGATCGCTTTTCGCTGCTGTGGAAGACTCTGTTGTCCGGGCTCTTGCATTTGTGTCTCCATGCTTACTCGAGAAAGAAAGGCAGTCGAGTAGAGACCCATCAATGTGCCAGCCAATGCCCCTGTTCGGCAAGTCGGTGCCAGCGAATTCTGGGTCCCCGTCGAAGACCGGCTTGTGTGATTCCTTAGGAGGCTTGGTGTTCTCCCCACCGGGAGCAAGACTCGAAGCTAGTGGCCTAGAGCCTTCAGATGAGTGCCGGTATCGGCGTCGAAAACGTGGAGCCGGTTCCAGTGTGGCAGGTAGATCCGGCTCGCGTGCAGGCGAAGCGTCTCGGGGCCTACACCTTCGTCCGAGCGGGGAATGGCGGTATCGAAGATCAACTCACCAGTCCTCGCGTCGAAAGAGGACAGACGACGAGTTCGATCCCCGAGGCGGAACTCCGCGTAGTAGCGTTCGTCCACCAGATCGGCCAGCTTGATGCCTGCCGCCACCACGTTGGGATGGATCTCGTCGAGACGGCGGGTCCAGCGCACCGACCGATCGGCGGGATCGAAGCCGACCAGCACGGGAGTGGCGGTTCCCGGATCTCGCATGCCGTGCGCGACCCCAAGGTCGTCTAGAATGAGGCCGGAGTAGAGCAACACCCCCGAATGCGTGGGGAGGTCCCATCCATAATTGCAACTGGCCCCATGAAAGGGACCGTGACCGCACCGGTTGGGAAAAACACGAGGATCCACGCAGCCATCGGGTAGGGGCTCATTCCTTGTCGAGGCAGAGGTCAGATCGAGTGCAACGTCTCTTTCGTCGGCGAGCGCGATCCACGTGACGTTAGCCGTACCAGGTGGGCTGCAGATGCCCACTGCTCGGTCCGTAAGCGCCGTCTGCGCGACAAGCCCACCATCCTTCAGCCCATGGAGCGTTACCGTTTGGTCGGGATGGGTGATTGCAAGGTGCTCATCACCAGCAGCGACGAAGGTATGAGGCCGGTGCTCTCCCCAACTGCCAAGTGAAGAAGTCTGCCAGACTCGCTCGAAGGACAAGGCATCGAAGGCCGCTACGAGAAGGTCGCCGTCATGGCGGATGATACCAATCAACAATGTCCCATCATCGGTAGCGGCGAAAACCGGCGCGGCATGGTGCCCCCACGAAAAGTTGGAAGCTCTTGAGGTAGAGTCCTCGAGGACGCTGTCATGTTCGCCTCGAAGAAGAAGGGCGGGTATGACCCCGATGAGGCTCACGATCGCGACGGCGACGATCAGAAGCAAAGGCACCTTTTGTGATGATTGTGGAGCAAGGACGTGTTCAGAGTGTTCAGCGCCAGAGATCTCCCCCGAGGATTCGAGAACATTGGAGCGGCCGCAAAAGCGGCAGTCGTAGACAGTCTTGCCGGGCTCCAAACGAATTGGGGCGGCGCAGCTCCTACATTTGGGGGCACTCATCCTGCTCATGTTTCACAGGGTAGCAGAGAACCTATTTCTTGGATGCGCCAAGCATCGATGGTCGGTCTTGGTGGCGATGAGCGAGGGTTCTTTGGGGCAAGGTTCTCGCTCCAAAAACCATCGGCCAAGAACTGCCTGAGCCCTCCAAAGCGAAGAAACCGATCCAGTGCCGCTTGCCTTTTTGAGTCTTCCGGTACAAAGTCCCACTTGCGGGGATGCTTCCGAACATAGATTTTCTGAAGACCCTGTGGTGCAGCCGGCATTCGGCCGGGTGCATCTTCGGGCAAAATGGCCCGTGGACAAAGGGTGGGCAAGATGCCCATCGATGAAGCAAGAGAGAATGATCAGATGGCACAGGGTACCGTGAAGTGGTTCAACGACACCAAGGGCTTCGGCTTTATCGGACAAGAGAATGGTGAGGATGTTTTCGTTCATTACTCAGCCGTAGAAGGCGACGGGTTCCGCTCCTTGGCGGAAGGTGACCGCGTAGAGTTCGATGTCCAGCAGGGCCCAAAGGGCCTACAGGCTTCCAACGTCAGAAAGGTCTAGTTAGAAAGACTGGCTGGCTCTCGACCTCATGGACGAGCATTCGTTCCTGATGGGGCAACGCTCGAATGGTGCTCGAGATTGACGATGTCGTCTCGAGCACTCGTTTTCTCTCGTCATTCACACAAAGATGGGGGGCGACTGCGAGGGCGCCAAGCAGTTCCTTTCGTGGCTGGATTACAATTGGAGGGTAGGGTCTTGGGAAGCAGGCTTTACGTTGGGAATATTCCTTTCTCTGCAACCGAGGAGCAGCTCAAGGAGCTGTTCGGAGCCGAGGGTCGGCAGGTCGACGAGGTCGCCATCATCACCGACCGTGATACGGGCAGGCCACGTGGCTTTGCTTTCGTGACCATGGCTAACTCCGAGGACGCCAAGGCAGCGATCGAGGCCTGTGACGGCCACTCGATGGACGGCCGCTCGATCAGGGTAGACGAGGCGCAGGAGCGCAGTCGCGGCGGCGGCCGTGGGCCTCGAGGAGGGGGCTTCGGCGACGCTGGAGGAGGCTTCGGCGGACGTGAAGGTCGAGGAGGGGGACGCGGTGGCCGTGGTGGTCGTGGCGGCGGTAGGGAGTCGCGCGGCGGTGGCGGTCGAGGTGGCGGTGGCGGTCGTGGTGGTCGAGGTGGCGGCCGCGGTGGTCGCGGCGGCTCTCAAGAAGGCGGCGACTGGTAGGCCCCGAAAGAGATCGAACAGGAGTGCCGTGGCGGGCTGGGCGGTTGTTGAATCAAGGTGATCGAGATCGGCGGTTCGGCTCGTCGGCAATGGCATTGGTTAATGCGTTGAGCGTGCGTGTCTTCAGGCTGACTCTCGAGCTTTCGATGCTATTCGATTCCTTTCGCGTGAGGCGGCCGGCTTGAAAGATGCAACTCTGCGGGCAATGACGATCGAGGAGATGATCTCTTGGCTCCGCGAGGATGACGAGAGAGCGCTCGAAGACCTTTGGCGGATGGCGGACGATACACGACGCCGCTTCGTCGGAGGCGAGGTGCACCTTCGCGGCCTCGTCGAAGTCTCCAATCACTGCGCCAGAATGTGCTCGTACTGTGGCATTCGGGCTCCCTCGAGAATCCAGCGTTATCGGATGACGAGGGAAGAAGTCCTCGAGTGTGCCCGCCTGGCCCATTCGCTTGGCTATGGTACGGTCGTCTTGCAGGCCGGCGAGGATCCGGGGCTCACAGGTCCGTTGATCTCGGATATTGTCCGCGCCATCAAGGCTGAGACGCCGCTTGCGATTACCCTGAGCCTTGGCGAAAGAACGCCCGATGAGCTCGCAGGCTGGCGCGATGCGGGAGCCGATCGTTACCTCTTGCGTTTCGAGACATCCAACGAGAAGCTCTACCAGCGCATCCATCCGCCCTCGAGGCAGGACAGTCCATCCCGGCTCGATCTGCTTGCGATGCTACATGACCTCGGATTCGAGGTGGGTAGCGGCGTCATGGTGGGAATACCGGGGCAAAGCTATCTCGATCTTGCTCGTGACCTGGAGCTGTTCCGAGAGCTGGATCTCCACATGATTGGACTTGGCCCCTTCTTGCCTCATCCAGGAACCCCCATCTTCGAAGAGAGCGAGCAAGCCAAGGACCAAGCTCCAGCTAGTGAGCTCATGACCTACAAGATGCTTGCGCTGGCTCGCCTCGTGTGTCCTCGTGCCAACATTCCAAGCACGACGGCCCTCTCTACACTGAATCTCGAGAAGGGCCGCGAGCTCGGTTTGGCTCGGGGGGCCAACATCGTAATGCCCAACCTGACTCCAACAAGGTACCGCGCGCTCTATGAGATCTACCCCGCAAAGGCTGCCGTTCGGGACACGCCGGAGCAATGCGCAGCGAATCTGGAGAAGCGAATCATCGCGATGGGCCGGACCATTGGCGAGGGACGTGGTGATTCGCCGGCCAAGCTTCACCATGAAAAGAGAGAGAAGAACTACTAGAGGCATGGATCGTTATTCGAGGCAAAGAGTGCTGCCGGAGATTGGTCATGACGGCCAAGAGCGTCTCCTTCGCTCCAAGGCTCTCATTATTGGCTCTGGGGGTCTCGGATGCGCCCAGGCGCAGCTTCTAGTTCGCGCCGGACTAGGCTCGCTCGTGCTCGTCGACAGCGATGTCGTCGAGATAGAGAACGTGCATCGGCAGGTGCTCTTTGACGAGGAGGACGCAAAGCTGCGCCGGCCCAAGGCCGAGGCGGCAGCCAGCAAGCTACGTCGAGTCAACTCCGAGGTTGGCATCGAGCCCATGGTCATGAAGGTAACAGCGGACAACATTCTGGAGCTCATCGAAGGCATCGATGTCGTCTTGGATGCCACCGACAACATAGAGACTCGCTACGTCATCAACGATGCTTGTGTTCTGCGAAATACTCCGTGGGTCTACGGAGGCATATCTGGTACCCAGGGCCTGGTTATGCCCGTGCTTCCGCAGAGCGGCCCTTGCCTTCGTTGTCTTTTCCCGGAGCCGCCCCCGTCAAGCGCATTGCCAACGGTGGACGTTGCCGGAGTCGTGAACACGGGTCCTCCGCTCATTGGGTCGCTTCAGGTGACCGCGGCGTTTCGTATCTTGATTGGATCCCCGGCCGATCCCCATCTACTCTCAATCGATCCCTGGCGATCTTCCTTTCGCCGGATTGAGGTCTCGAGAGAGCCATCCTGCCGGTGCTGCGCACAGCGGTCATTCGAGTTTCTTCCGGTGGATTAGGGACGGCTCGCCACTCGAGTGACTAGGAACATATTGGCCAGCAGGAGTTCGGCGAGGGCGGGCTCGACGGAAATGACCAGCCTATCCTCTCGAGCTCAATGGCAAGCAGACACCCGTCGCTTCCACTACCCTATCCCAGTATGGGGCGGCGAGGCTCCTGGCATGCTCGGCGCCCTGTCGAAGGACAGAGTCGATGTAGCCGGGATCCTTCTCGAGTTCTACTCTTCGAGCGCGCGCTTCGCCGAAGCGCTCATGGAAGAGCTCGACGAGACGTTTCTTGTAAACCCCATAGCCGACACCTCCCTCTTCCCATGTCCTACGCATCTTCGCCGCCTCATCCTGGGGTGCCAGAAGCTGGAAGAGCTGGAACAAGGCCGTGCCGGGGGGCTTGGGAGCCTCCACGGGTGTGGAGTCGGTCTTGATCGACATGATTCGCTTCTTGATCACTTTGTCCGGGGCAAAGATGTCGATGGTGTTGTCATAGGATTTGGACATCTTCTGGCCGTCGAGCCCGGGGACGACGGCGGTGGCCTCTAGTATGATTGGCTCGGGCATCTTCAGGATGCCTGGAGCGCCTCCTTTCGAGCCGGTAGGATCCTGTGGATCGAAGCCTGGCACGAACGTGGAGTTGAACTTGGTGGCGATGTCGCGGGTGAACTCGAGATGCTGCTTTTGGTCTTGGCCCACCGGCACCCTGTCGGTTCCATAAAGAAGGATGTCGGCGGCCATGAGAACGGGGTATGTGAAGAGGCCCGCGTTGGCGGAGAGTCCCTTGGCTATCTTGTCCTTGTAACTATGGCCTCGCTC
>SKWY01000540.1 GCA_007128675.1 Deltaproteobacteria bacterium
ACGGAGTCCTCGGCATAAGGCAAGAACTTGTCGAGGAGCCCAGAGAGTTCACCCCATCGCCGGGCCGACTCCAAGATCATTCGGAGCTCGGCATAGGCGTTGCGGTTGTCCGGCTGGATTGTGATGACCTCCTCCAGCGCCGGGGCTCCTCCCGTTGGGTTGAGCAGCTTTTCGCCGTGCGCTCGTCCGATGTCGAACAAGAGCTGGACTCGCTCTGTTCTAAGCCTCGCTACACGCTCCGAAAGCTCGGAGATTGCATTGTCATCCCAAGGCTCGGGCATAGCGTCATCAACACCGAGGTCGTCCTCCGCACCGAGGGCAGCCTCGGCTCCTCCCGCAGTATCCGCTTGCCCTCCAGCAACGGCGGACTCGAGCCCTCCCTCGACTACCACGGACCCCATCCCAAGGGCCTCGAATCGTCGCTGCTCGGCCTTGGTGGCCCGAGCCAGCAGCTCTTCCGCGGACTCCATCTCCTTCGCCAAAAGACGAGCACGAGTCTCCATCACCTTTACAAGCTGGGCCTCGGCACCTAGCTCTTCCAAAATCTCTTCGAGCCCACGAAGCGACTCGTTTTCGTGTGGCTGAATATCTAGAAAACGTCTTGCAGCCTCCAGGGCCTCGTCCTTCTTGACAAGCTCGCGCGCAAGAACCTCCGTCAGGCGGAACCGAATGCGTCGCAACCCTTCGGGGGTGTCCTGAAGTGAAGCGAGTCGCTTCAAAATGACTACGAGCTCCTCCCACTCGTGCTGGACTTCATAGATCTCCCGGAGCCCCATGAGGGCCTGTTCGTTACGAGGGTCTCGCTCCAACAGGGACTTGAAGTTACGAACAGCATCCTCGGCCTCCCCAAGCCGTGTTCCAAGGACCGTGCTAAGACGAGCGGAGAGCCGCGTCACCTCTCTCGGATCGACGGTCTGTTCGAGTCTGTCTCGCAGCAGTGCCGCCAGATCCTCCCACCTCTCGGCCTTCTCATACAAAGTCTCCAGAGCATCTAGTGCTGCATCCGATCGCTTGTTGACCTTCAGTATCTCCAGCCAAAGATCGATGGCCCTGTCGACATCACCCAACCTATCTCCCACCACCTTGGCCAGTCGTCCGGTGAGGCGTTCTCTAACCTGTGCGTCTTGATTCACCTCGAGCTGCCGCTCCAGGTTTTCCACCAACTTCTCCCAAGCCGCCGCACGCTCGTACAAGCCCTCGAGCCCACGCAAGGCAGCACGATTGGTCGGATCGATCTCGACCAAGGACTCGAAGACATGGGCCGCTCGATCGGGGTGATCGAGCACTCCAGCATAGAGCTGCCCCAAACGAAGGAGCACCGGCCCCTTCTCCTGCGCATCCTCCAGAAGCTCGGCCTGTCTCTCGAGAACATTGGCAAGCTCTGGCCATCTCTCCTTTCTCCGGTAAAGACGATCTAGAGCCTGAAGAGCCGGAAGCGGATCCTCCATGGGCTCCCCAATTACCTGCTCCCAAAGCTCCAGCGCGCGCTCTGGCGCATGGAGCCTCTCCTCATGAAGCCAGGCCAGGGCAGCACGCATCTTCGCCGCCACCTCGGGCAGACCGACCTCATCGAGAGCCTCTTCGTAGACGACCGCCAGCTCCTCATGCTGACCCGTGACATCGGCCAGACGCTCCAGGGCCTCTCTAACTCGTGATTGTGCGGGGTCTTCGTTGAAGGATCTACAGAGAACCAGGAAAGCCATATCCGGAGAGTCGAGATGCTTTTCGTGGATCTCCTGGATCTCCCAGAGGATCTCCTTCTTCTTATCCCTGTCTTGCTCCAAGGAGACTCTCCGCTCGAGAGCCGAAAGAAGTCGATCCCATCGCTCCTCCTTCCGATACACGGCCTCCAGAATGAGCGATACATCCGCCAGAAGCTCCCCCTTCTCCTGGAGTTCCTCTAGTCGGGATACGGTATTGGGATGACCTGGCGCCAGATCGAGTATCTCTCGGTAGAGATCCATGGCCCCATCCGGGTCCTGAAGATGGTCGATCCGCAGGTCGGCGAGCCGGAACAAGAAGCCTACTTGTCCCGCTCTGTCTTCCGCTTCGGATGCAACACTAGCCTCATGGATGAGCACCTTTTCGAGATCGGCCCAACGCTCCTCTCGAAGGCAGATGGCGTCGACGCGAGCCAATGCTTCTCGATCGTTAGGCGAAACCTGAAGAACCTCTCGCCAGGCTTCGAGTGCCGAAGCAGCATCGGCAAGCTTCTCTTCCTGCAGCGAGGCGAGCTGCCTCATGATGGAAATCTTCTTGGCTTCGTCTTCTGTCACCGAAAGCTGCCGCCGCAGTACCTCGACGAGTGAGGCATGATCGCCTTCCAGTCGATTCAGCTTGGCAAGACGATCGAGAGCCTCTTCATCGTTGGGCACCAGCCTCAACAATGACTGCAAGCCGTCCATTGCTTCCTCGACCTCGCCAGCCTCGGCCTGCAAGGCGCTGTACCGACGAAGATAGGAGGCTCGAACCGTATCGTCCTTGACCAAAGGCAACAGCTCCTCCAGAAGTGACGCCTCCTCCTCCTCCAGCTCGGCCTCGGCCGACACTACCCTCAACCGTTCCAGCAGATCCGGCTGGTCAGGACAGCAGCGCATTGCGCGTGCAAGCGCCATGAAAGCCATCTCGTCATTTCCTGCTTCCTGGTGGATCTCGGCCAAGGTCACCAGATGCTGGGTGCGCTCTTGCGGCTCCTCGGCGGATGACGCCAGAACATCGAGGGCCGCGATACGACGCACGGAATCCCCTGCCTCGGCGTATCGAGGCTCCAATATGGCCGCTGCCCGCAGAGCCGCCGCCTCGACACGACCCTCCGCCGTTGAGCCCGCAGCCATCAATGCCTCGAGGGATGAGGCTACGTCGGGATGATAGGGGTTCAGCTCGAGGCAGCGAGCGTAAGCTTCCACGGCCCCCTGCAGATCGTCGATCCGATTGTGACGAATCCTGCCCAGAGAGTGAAGCAGCTCCGCCGCCCCAATGGAGTCGCCATTAGACTCGGCCGAGGCGATCTCCTTCTCGTACACATCGCAAAGAGAACCCCATTCCTCCATCTCCTCGTAAAGGCGAGCAAGCTGCGCCAGCGCATCCAAAGAGCCCGTCTCATCGGAAGAGGTCTCGAGAACTTCGCGCCAGGCCTTCACTGCGCCGGCACGATCGCCAAGCGCCGACTCGCTGGTCCTGGCAATATCCGTCCAAAGCTCCCTTTTTTCCTCGGGATCCTCTACCAGAGCCGCCAGGCGTCTTCGGACCTCCACCACATCCTCGATGGCCCCCACGTTTTCGAGAAGGCGCACCAGGCGATTTCCCGCCTCCAAATCGGCCGGATCCAACTCGAACGCCCGCCGTTGATGCATCACCGCCTTTTGGGGCTCTCCCAAGCGATTCTCATAGAGATCCGAAAGAGAGCGATGGAGATGCCCGCGCACCACCGCCGTATCGCCCACATCCACGGGGCGCTCCAGCTCGTCTTCGTACACGCTAGCTAGCTCCTCCCATCCTTCCGTCTCACCGGCTAGCGTCTCGAGACGCTGATGAATTGCTCTGTCCTCGGGGGCCTGCCTAAAAGCTCGGCACCAGACCATGAACGCAAGCGGCTTCTGACCAAGGCTCTCCTCGTAGATGACCGCAATCTCCTCGAGAATCGCCAGTCGCTCCTTAACTCCCCTGGTGGCCGTGAGCCGAGCCTCGAGCACCTCGACCAGCTGCCTGAACTGATTACCTTGCCGATAAACCGGCTCTAACAAAGTGGCTGCCCGAACGCGCTGCTCGTCCCTTGCCATAAGGCGTTCCAAGCCTTGAATGGCCTTGGCTCCCGCCGGAGAGTCCACCTCACCCTCCTCGAGAATGGCACCGTAAACCTCTACAGCGCGAGATAGATCTGCTCCCTTCTCCTCGAATAGCTCTCCCAAACGGAGCAGGTAGCGCATTCGATCCGGCGACCCCTCCAAAAGCTTCACCAGACCCACCAGCACGCGAGCCAGATCCTTCCACCGCTCCGCTTTCGTATGAAGTCGCTCGAGCTGCTCTAGCGCCCGCCGAGCCTGCTTCATCTCGGATCCCGCCTCGACAGCCGCAATCTCGTACATGTCGATGGCCGAGTTGGTCTTCCCTGTTTGCTCCAGCAGTCTAGCCAACTCGAGGCGAGCTTCGGTTCGTTGTTTCTGATCCGATGTGAGATCAACCTTCTTTCGGTAGACATCCACGAGATCCGCGGCGTCGTGGCGCGTCTGATACAGCTTTTCGAGAGCCTCCAAGACAAGCGTATCCGTTGGAGCCAATGCCTGCACCTTCTTCCAAGCGGCGATGGCCTCCTCGGCGTACCCAGCTTCCGTGCGGAGGGTGGCAACTCTCTCTAGCAGGTCCCGCTTGCGCGGATCGGAATCGCTCAGCTCCGACGCTACCTCCTCGAAGACCTCACACAAGGAGTCCTGTGTTCCACAGGCCTCGGCCAAACGCTCGGCCTCCGCACGAGCAACATCGAAAGCTACCCCGTCCGCAAGCTGCCTACACGCGGTCATGAAGGCAAGCTCGGCCGCCTCCATGTCACGCTCCTGAATGGAGCGAATCTCGGAATACATCTCGGCCCTCAACGCCTCCGAGAAACCCTTGGAGCCGGACCGTGCTACCAGCTTCTCGCGAAGATTTGCACGAGCACGGTGGTCGTTGGCCTTGGCCAAGGCCTCATCTAGCAAGCGCATGGCTCTGTCGGCCAGCTCTCCGCCTTCCGAGACCATCTCGTCCAGCGCCTGCCTTGTCGACGGATGCCGTGGATCCTCGTCCAGGACATGCTTGTAGACGGAGAAGGCCTCATCCTCTCGGCCAAGACGCTTTCGCCATAGCTCGGCTAATCTGAATGAGAACTCACGTTGCCTCTCACCATCACCGGCCTGCTCTCGCCCTATCTGCAGGACCCAGGCAAGATCCTCGGGGCGATCCAAGGAGCCGTAGATCCGCTCTAGGGCCTTGGCGGACTCCAGATCACTCGGATCTGCCTCTAGAATCTTTCTAAACGCAGCAGCCGCCGCGGCGAGGTCTTCGGTCTGCTCGGAATGAAGGCGTCCAGCCTCACGCAAGAACGCATTTCTCTCCTCTTGATCGGTGGCATGCTCGGCGAGTGCGAGACAGACATCTGAAAGCTCGGCCCAGGCCGCCGCACCTCGCAGGAGGCGGCGCAACGTTTCCAAGGAGCCACGATGAGCCGGGTAGACCTCCAACACCATCCGGTGGCGAGCTATTGCCTCCTCGCGGTTTCCGAGCCTCTGATCCGTCCACTCGGCGGCCTCGAAAAGCACGTCCGCCGCCAAGGAGGAATCGTCTAGACCAGAGGCGGCTCTCTCCAAGACGGGTAGCACGGCCTCTGGCGAGCCAGATTCGGAGGCCGCGCGAAAGAGTTCCTCTCGAAGAGAGGAGTCCGATGGATCCTCTTGAACGGCCCTCGAGATCGCCCTCAACGCCTCGGCTTGATTACGCAGATCGCGGGACTGAACGCTCGCGATTCGTCGTAGGAGCTTTGCCCTCTGTGCGCCGGGTTCGACCGCCGCCGCTTCGATCTCCAGCACATCAACCAGCTTGCCGTAGTCCTGTGAGCGCTCGTAGGCAGGAGCCAGTGCCCGAGCCGCCAAGAGTCCCAGCTCGGAATCATTCAAGAGCGCCTCGAGTGAAGCACGAGCATCGGGATCCGTCGGCCGATCGAGGAGCACCGTTCGCCATGTCTCCACCGCCTCGTTCTTCTGGCCCAATCCCTCGGATAGGAGACTAGCCCGTCGCATCTTGAGCTGTGAGGCGGTCATGTCATCCTTCGCCTCTTCGGCAACCCTCACCCTAATAGCAAGAACCTCGGCCAAGCGCTCCGTATCGCCAGCGGCCTCGAGAGCATCACTCAAGGGCTCGAGCACCCTCGACTCGGGGCTGCCCGCCGCCAAGGCCGATTCCAAAACGTTGGCAGCCCGCTCCGGTTGTCCCAGACGCTTCAGGCATAGACTACCCAGCCTTAGGAGGATCTCCGACTTCGCGGACTCATCGGGTTCTTGCTCTGCTAGAAGAGCCAGGGCGTCCGCAAGATCGCCCCATCGCTCCCCCGCTTCCGCGATTCGAGCCACGGCATAGAGACTCTCAAGATGGATTGCATCTCCATGCTCAGTGCTTTCGATGACCTCCTTATGCGCGCGCACCGCTCCCTCTGAGTCTCCGAGCTCCACCTCACGCACATGGGCAAGCCGCTGGCGAAGAGCGTTCAATCGCTCTGGCGTCATGCCCGAACCGCCGACACCCTCGATTGCTCTGGCGAGAACCGCTTCGAGCTCGTTGGGCGCGCCGACCTCGGCCGCTAAACGTTCGATTCCAGATAGAACCGCGTCATCACCTGGGTTCTCGAGAAAGGCTCGTGCGGCAGTAGCCAAAGCCTGGCGCCGATCCACTAGGTGCTCCTCGTGCACCTTGGCCATGGATTGGAGCAGGTTTGCTCTATCCGATGGAGACTCCAACGCCTCGAGGCGTTTCTCCAACATGGCCAGGTGTCGAGGCCAGTCACTGGACGCCGCATAATACTGTCCGAGAAGTCCCGTAATACGTTCAACCGCAATGCCCCGCTCGAGAAGCGACTCCAGCCCCGAAACCACTCCACTACGGGCGGGGTCGACCTCGAACACACGGCCGTATAGCTCCGCAGCCTCCTCCGCAGCGTCGAGATGCTCGGCGTACAGCTTCGCCAAACGCACCTGTAGGACGTGACACTCTGCTGAGCCCTCGTCGACCAGTGTAAGAAGCCTGGTGAGGGTCTTGGCAAGATCAGCGAAGTCCTCTCGACGCTCCTGCGCATCGGCGAGGAGCCTTAGCGCCTCTACATCGCCCTCGTCTTCCTCGAGAACCACCTGGTAGAGGCGAACCGCCTCTTCGAGCCTCCCTGTCTGCTCGACATGATGGGCCGCAAGCTTCAAGCAGGCGTCTCTTCTTGCTCCTCCCGTGGCCGACTCCATCTTCGACTCGAGGGCACGGGTCAACTCATCGGTGGAGCCAGACTTCTCCAGGGTGCGCTCCAGCGCGGAAAGCGCCCCTGCATGATTCGGAGAACTCTCCAGAATCTCCCTGTAGATCTCAGCGGCCGTGGCGGAGTCGGAAAGATCGGTCTCGAAAAGTCCTGCCAGCCTCATCAACAAAGAGATGCGCGTATCTCCCGTGACGAGCCCGGCGACTATACCAAGCGTTCTTGCGAAAAGACGCGGGTTGCCCTTCGAAATCGCTATCTCGGCTACTCGCCCCTGGAGCTTCTCGTTCTCGGGCTCAAGGGCCAATGCACGGGTCAACGCCTTCGCGGCATCCTCCGGCCTCTGTAGTTGCTCCAGTTGCAGCTCCGCAAGACGCTCCAGAACCCTACGGCGAGATTCGTCATCGAGCCGCCCGAGCAGACGGGCTTCGAGCACATCCACGAGCTTCTCATGCTCACCGCTTTCACGAAGCAGGGGCTCGAGTTCGGTGGCAGCTTCGACATCGAGGCGATTCAATGAGAAAGCCGCCTCTAGATGGACCTTGGCCCTATCGGCGACATTTAGTCGACGCTGATAGATTCGAGCCAAGGATAGACGAAGCTCCCTTTGGACATCCTTTTCCAACGTGGCGGCCAGGCGACGTTCCAGAGCATCGGCTACCTCCTCCCATTCGCCTCTGGCCTCCAGAATCGAAACGTAGAGTTCGGCGGCCTCGGCACCACTTGGCTCGAGTTCAATGGCCTTCTTGCAGGAATCCGCCGCCGCCGACCGATCGCCCAAGCGGGATTCCTTCAAACGCGCTATTCGAAGCCAGATTCTGGCAGCAGCTTGTCTATCCTTCACCGAGGCCGCGAAACGCTCGAGCAGCTCAACAAGACCGGTGTAGTCCTCGCGCTGACCGAACCACTCCTCCATGAACTCCAGCGCAGAGGGATCCGCCGGGTTCAACATGAAGACACGATCGAGATTCTCGACCACCTTCTCGGTGCCCTCATCGAATAGTGCATGCAACTGGGCTATTTGCAGGTACCCCCTTGCAGCCTTACGTTTTTCGCGAGCATTGACTGTCTGTGCTCGTAGCTCGCGAACCCGCTGTTTCCAAGTCTTGGAGAGCTCATCCAGTCCCGTGAGAAGCTTTTGAGCCTCTTCTGTCGCACCCGCCTCCTTGGCGCGCTCCAGACAGAGGCGCGCGGCATCCATGTACCAAGGTTGGGCGACGAGAGCTGCCCCTAGCTCGAGCCAGGCCTCCTTGGTAGTCACTTGAGATGGCGCCTTCTGCATCGTCTTCACGGCCAGACGAAGAAGGCCCAAAGAGGTCGCCAGCTGCCATGCGCGGTCGGCAGCCTCCATGCAGCCAGGATCCCACTCCAACGCCGCAAGATAGCGTCCAAGGGCCTCCGCAGGTCGATCGAGACGGTCTCTTTCCAAATCACCGAGGCGGACCCCCAACGAGGCCGACTCCTTTTCGTCTCTTGCAACACGCTCTCTTCGCTGCAGCAGCTCTGCTACCTTTGCCCAACGCTCCTCGGTTTCATAAAGACGAATCAGCTCATCGACGGCGTCTCTTTCCTCATCCTCGGAGCAGCGAGCCAAAAGCCGCTCTAGTAGCTCGACCGCCTTCGCAGAGTCGCCCAGCTTTTGCTCATAAATGGAAGCCAAGCGACGGAGAAGCTCGCATGACTCAGCCGCGTCGGGCAGAGCTTCTAGTCGTTGCTCGTAGAGGCGAGCCAAGGCCCCATGGTCATCGTTCGCTGTGAAAAGATCGACGAGCGCGTCGAACGCTTGTCGGTCCGAAGGAATCAGATCGAGGCGGCGCCGTAGCGCCACGGTTGCATCGGCCATGCTTTGCCTGCCCTCGTTACCCTGCAGATAGAGCCCTTTCGTTCCCGCCAAGGAACGCTTGCCAAATCAGCTCTTTGTATGCCCTGGCACTCCGTTCCTGCGCTCACCCGACAATATGTTCTCGCTACAATCCACGACGAATTGTCGGCCCTCGTGCTCTGAAGAAAACAACCCGACGAGGCCAAGCTATAGAGAGCCCAATCGGCACGCAAAGAGACGATTGAAGCAATGACGAGTCTGATAGGGTTCACCACAAGGCAATGTATGGTTGCCGAGCCAGAGCATAGGCCAGTGCCCGCCCTACGATCAATGAACCTGTCGCTCTCTTGTGACAAAAAACTGGACCCCACACCATTGTCTACCTGTGGGGGATTCCGTCCAGAGAAGGCGAGATCAGAACGTGTAGGATACCCTGGCCTGCGGAAACAAAGCGAGCGCTCCTGGGCCCAGTCCATAAAGCACGTCGACCTCGAAGCCCACGACAAAATGCCTCATGCGAGTGAAGTAATGCATGCCTCCACCACCAAGGAGCGCGGGACGGCCAGTCTCTATGATCGTCGCTGGGAACGTTGTCAAGAACGCGACTCCGCCGTGAGCTGTGAGATGGAGGCGCCGAATACCCTGAGCGTCAGCCAACGCAAGGTAAGCGAAGCGGGCCTTCGCCCCCAACAAGAATGAGCCGAAGTCTCCATGAGGATCACTTGGCTGGCCCAAACCATTATAGGTGGCCGGAGCCCGAATCTGTGCTCCCGACAAGAACCCCTCGACCTGCAGGAGCTCCATTACGTCGTAGCCCGCGGCGATCCCCATGGACGTCCCCATGACCGATGGCCTCTCGGCCCCGTCTCGGGCCGGTGGAGAAAGATAGAGCTTGGTGCCGAGCATCCCCTGGATGTAGAAGCCCCGCTCTATCTCCTGCACCCTGGCCTCGCCCCGCTCCTGCGACAGAGCAGCGCTTGTTGGAACAAGAAGAACTACACCCAACAAGACCGCAAACAATCCTCTTAGAAAAGGCGAGAGACGGTTCAAGAAAGCCTCCTTGGTTCTTTCGAGAGTCAAGCCAAAGAATCAGACCGAATCATCTATTGGCCCGCCTGCTGGAAGACGAAGGGATAGGTGACGATTACGATTCCGCCTCCCTTGGGCTCGGGGAACTGCCAGGTCCGCAGCCGACTGACGAGGCAGTTGGCGACATTCTGGTTGCCCATGGTGTTCTGGTCGACG
>SKWY01000353.1 GCA_007128675.1 Deltaproteobacteria bacterium
TCCATGAATCGACTGAGTTGGGTCGAAGAAGTCCTCCACGCCCATGGCCGAGCCGGTCTGCGGCATCAGCTGCATCAGTCCCATTGCTCCAGCCGAGCTCACGGCCATCGGATCGAAAGCCGACTCTATCCGAGCAACCGCCTTGATGAGCTCGACCGAAAGGTCGTAGCGTTTTGCCGCTTCCTCGAATGCGGGGTCGTATTGTCCTCTGTCCACTTGGGGGATTACGATCGGCCCAGGGCCCAATACGACGGACATGACCCCATCATGCATCGTCACGCTCGCTCGAGAACGGCTACCGGAGCCAACGTTCGTGAGCCGGAGCGTGCCGTCGGCCTCGGTCTCCACGCGCACCTCAGCCCAGGCCGCGGCGGGCATTATGATTGCCGCCAGCAATAGGCTCTTCATGCTCGAGCGCATCAGGACCACCTCGAGGTGCGAGTTACGACCCATTTCTCAGGTTCAACCTTTGACTCTAGCCGCCATTCCCCCAAGGGGGCAAGGGTGAGATGAAGCGTTTGGGCAAAGGTTAGGGAAGAGAGTGCTGGCGGCAAGCTTTCCTTTGAAGACTCCAACGAGGACGATTCCTGCTCCTGATAATGCTCGGCCGCACAAACGGGAGCGTGCTATATCTCGAAAGCGCACGACATGCGTCATTCCACCGACATCTTGGTGATAGGCAGCGGAATCGCCGGCCTCTTCTACGCACTGAAGGCAGCCGACCTGGGGACGGTGACCATCATCACCAAACGCTCGGCCTTCGACTCGGCCACCGCCTGGGCCCAGGGGGGGATCAGCGCTGTCCTGGATCCTTGCGACTCCTTCGACCAACACGCCGAGGACACGATGAGGGCGGGGGCGGGCCTTTGCCGGGAAGAGACCGTACGTCTATGCGTGACTCAAGGCCCCTCTCGAATAAGAGAGCTGATCGAACTGGGAGTAGCCTTCACGAGAGAACCCTCCGAGGATGGCTACGCTAGCCGCCTCGACCTCGGCAGGGAGGGAGGCCATACGAAAAGAAGGGTGGTTCACGCTCGTGACATGACGGGGGCGGAGGTTCAACGAGCGCTAGTGGAAAAGGTCCGCGCTCACCCCAGGATACGCCTCATGGAGGATAAGGTCGCAATCGATCTAATCACCGCGGGCCGGCTGGGGCTGCCGGGAGAGAATCGCTGCCTAGGAGCATACGTCATCGATCGAACATCGCAGGAGGTGTCGACGTGGACAGCCAAGGTAGTAGTCCTCGCAACCGGTGGAGCCGGCAAGGTCTACCTCTACACATCGAATCCGGATGTATCGACTGGCGACGGCCTGGCCATGGCTTTTCGAGCTGGCGCGGGCGTAGCCAACATGGAGTTCTTTCAGTTCCATCCCACCTGTTTGTTTCATCCCAAAGCCAAGTCCTTTCTAATTAGCGAGGCATTGAGAGGCGAGGGCGGCATCCTCGAGTTGAACGACGGCACCACCTTCATGGAGCGCTACCATGAGATGGAATGCCTGGCTCCGCGAGACGTGGTAGCAAGGGCCATCGACTCGGAAATGAAGCGAACTGGAGACGACTATGTGGTGCTTCGCATGACGCACCTGTCTCCCTCCTTTGTTCGCGGGCGTTTCCCCGGCATTCATGAAAAATGCCTTCAGTACGGAGTCGACATGACCATCGAGCCCATACCGGTGGTCCCCGCCGCTCACTACGCCTGCGGCGGAGTACTAACCGATCTCAGGGGATGCACCAATCTGCCGGGACTTCTCGCCATAGGCGAGACCGCGTGCACGGGCTTCAACGGGGCCAATCGTCTCGCCAGCAACTCCTTGCTGGAAGGTCTAGTGTTTGCTCACGAGGCCGCCTCCGCAACCGCCGGCTTGCTCGAGAGCTTGCATGATGTTCCGCAGCGACAAGTGCCCGATTGGAATCCTGGTGAAGCCAGTGAGCCCGATGAGCAGGTGGTAGTTACCCAGAACTGGGATGAGATCCGACGGCTAATGTGGAACTACGTTGGAATCGTTCGGACGACCAAGCGACTGAAACGCGCCCAGAGGCGGCTCCAACTCCTACGTGATGAGATAAGGGAGTACTACTGGGACTTTCAGGTGACCCCCAACGTCGTGGAGCTACGAAACATCTGTACCGTCGCCCAGCTCATCGTCGAATGTGCTCTTGGGCGAAAAGAGAGCCGCGGACTCCACTACACGTTGGACCACCCCGAGCGCAACGACTCAGAGTGGTGCAAGGATACCGTCCTGTGTCGAAAGGACCTTCCGTAGACCGAGAGTCTTGGCTTCAGAGATCAAACTCCAAACGAAGCTGAGCCGGAGCCCCGGTCATCCACAGGACCGGCTGCCTGCTAGTGCTCTCCAGTGGAAAAGTCAGAAGCCAGGCACGACCGAACCTCGTAACGTAGGGGAAAAGGTGCACGAGGGTCGCATCCCTCGTGTCTAGGGAGGTTATGCGCACGGGCTCATGGCGCACACCGTCAACCTCCAAGAAGAAGCGCCAAGCCGGATCCGATCTATCCAGCTTCTCCCAAGCCGGCTCCAGGGCATCTATGAACAGCACCACCGAGACTCCGTTCCA
>SKWY01000102.1 GCA_007128675.1 Deltaproteobacteria bacterium
CCTACGACTTCCTGGAAAAGCCGCTGGACCGGGAGCGCGTCTTGATATCGGTGCGAAACGCTCTAGAGAAGATCGAGCTGGAGCGAAAGGTCCTGGACCTCTCGGCCTCCGCCGACGGCGAGGAGGTGCTTCTTGGTGAGGGCCCCTCCATGAGAGATATCCGAGCCATCATATCCAAGGTCGCCCCCACCAATGGGAGGGTGATGATCTTCGGCGAGAGCGGGACGGGCAAGGAGCTCATCGCCAAAGCCATTCATCGAGAAAGCACTCGAGCCAAGAGACCCTTCGTAAAGGTGAACTGTGCCGCCATACCGGCAGAGCTGATCGAAAGCGAGCTCTTCGGTCACGAAAAAGGGGCTTTCTCTGGAGCGACGGGACGTAAACGTGGCCGCTTCGAGCTGGCGGACGGGGGGACTCTGTTCTTGGACGAGGTCGGTGAGATGCCTCTAGCCGCTCAAGCAAAGGTCTTGCGAGCACTCCAGAATGGAGAGGTGACTCGTGTAGGCAGCGAACGAACCTTCACCGTCGACGTTCGTGTCATCTCCGCGACGAACAAGAACCTCAAGGAGGAGATCGAAAAAGGGAGGTTCCGAGAGGATCTCTACTTCCGGCTAAATGTGGTGCCCATAAAGAGCCCCCCTCTCCGTGAGCGCCCTGAGGATATCCCGCTGCTCGTCGAATCCTTCTTGACCCAGGTCGCAAACTGCAACGGTCTCCCGAAAAAATGCGCCGATTCGAGGGTGCATGACCTGCTATGCAAGTACCCTTGGCCGGGAAACGTCAGAGAGCTTCGCAATGTTGTGGAACGAATGCTGATACTATCCGGCGAGCAGATTGGGCCATCGGACGTTCCAAGCGAGATGCGATCGTTCAGCACCGATGAGCGAGTCGAAGCCAATGAATCAGTCGCCTCTTCAGAGAAGGCCGACAAAGGTCTCTCCTGGGCCTCGTACAGGGGCATGCCGCTTCGTGATCTTCGCGAGGCCGTCGAGCGTGACTGCATTCGCGCCACACTAGAGGATTGTGATTGGAACGTAACACGGGCGGCCGAGATCCTGGGAGTCGAGAGAACGAACCTGCACAAGAAGATGCGGCATCACGGCATCGAACGGAGCTAATGGCAGAATGAGCAAGACGATCCTTATCGTGGAGGACGACCGGGCGCTCGCTAGGATGTGGGCGGACATGCTCACCAGCGAAGGCTTCGACGTCATTATCGAAAGAGACGGCGAATGGGCAATCAAGACCTTTCGCTCACGCCACATCGATCTCTTGATTCTCGACATCCTCATCCCCGTGCGTAACGGCTTCGAGGTGGCGGAAAAGATCAGGCGCCTTCCCGAAGGTAGAAAGACTCCGATTTTGATGATCTCCGGCATCTACAGAGCCACGAAGCATCGCTCCGAAGCCATGGCACAGCACGGCGTCATCGACTATCTCGACAAGCCCGTGAGAAACGAGAGATTGGTGGATGTCTTGAAGAGACACCTGGGCAAGGAGTACCCAAGGCCGCGCGACATAGCCGCCGAGAGAGCCAGGCTGGATCGTCGCCCGGCGCATAGATTCGCCACTGACGACAGTCACCGGGAGGCCGAGGAGGTCGAGGCCGCTAGCCGCCGCGAGTTCTCCGGAGCCGCTGTGAGCAGAGGAAACCTGAAAACCCGACCATTTCCGGAGATCCTCGCCGAGCTATACCGCTGGAAAGCAACAGGCGCCCTGCTGTTGAAAAAGGGCAAGGTGAAGAAGATCGTCTACCTGAAGGACGGCTACCCCGTCTTCGTCAAGAGCAACCTGCTGGGCGAGTGCCTAGGCAAGGTGATGGTACGCGAGCGCATGATCAACGAGAAGCAATGCGAACGCTCCGTAAAGCTCATGAAGTCATCTGGCCGTCAACAAGGAACGGTCTTGATAGAGATGGGCCTGATCTCGCCTCACAACCTGGTGTTCGCTCTCGAGCTACAACTTCGCACGAAGCTGATCGAGCCGTTTGGCTGGGACTGGGGAGAGTATCAGTTCACCCATGGCGCGGACATTCCGACCTCCACTGTAAGCCTAGACTCGACCACGGCGGCACTCATCCATGAAGGAGTCAAGATGAAGTGGCCCCTGGAACGCGTCCTGTCCGCGCTTGGTCCCGTGGACAAAAACTTCGTCATCCCCGTGCCGGACCCAATCTATCGCTATCAGGACATGGAGTTGACCGCGGAGGAAGAGGCTTTCTTTCTCCGAATCAATGGAAAGCGAACGGTGAGCGACCTGGTGGATGGCGGTGCGATGGACCACGAAAGAGCCTACCAGCTTCTGTACTCCCTCAAGTGCGCGCAGATGGTGGAGATACGTGCCGAAAAGGCGAAACGAAGTGAAATGGTTCCACGAGTAGGCCCACCCAAGCTGCCTCCTCGCAGACCCGCGCCGCCTCCGCTGAAGACTCGCCGAGCCAGCCAAGAGAAAAAGGTCCTATTCCCCGAGCTTGCCGGGATGGCTGCACAGCATCCCACACCCGGTTCGGATACTGATCGTTCTCTCAAGAAGAAGCTCCTCGACGACCTCAAGCGTATGCAAG
>SKWY01000066.1 GCA_007128675.1 Deltaproteobacteria bacterium
CCGTCGTCTGCTGAAAGTGCTCGGCTCGTCTGATCTCGGCCAGTGGCTGGCGCACATCCTGGTTCATTCGAGCACAGGCATGACCGAAGTTGACTGCCTCGGCCTCGATGCCGTTCATCAAGACGACCCTGATTCGCGTGAACGCATCGTCATCCAGCTTGCTGTAGGGCGCTCCTACTATCTCCCTCCAGTTGAATGTCTGCTTCGTGAGAGAAACTCCCTTGTCTTTCCATAGGTCCAGTGTCATGACGCCTCCTTTCGTGTGAGCACTGGAACCATCCGCTAGGGATGCATCCCGACGGGTGCAAGGGCGTAGGGGAGAAAACCGGCCTTAAGTTTCGAGGACGAAGAAATCGAGAGGAATAGCCTCCATGGGGACTTCACTCCTTCACCTGCTATCCCCATCATCCAAGACACCGCTCTGCTTGAAGATGCTGGCCTGGTTGCCGCACGCGTAACTTTCAATAGGCAAGGCACGCAGGCGCACCGTTCTTGCCGTGCTGCCCGCTTCGACGGCCTTCAAGCCTGATGGCCCGCCCAGTAGGCGCACGACGGGAAGGAGACGAGTCAGGCCTCGAGAATTCTTCGCCCGGCTTTGCGTATGCCGATTCTGCGAGCATGACGGGTGTACCCTGGTCGATTACCCCCTATCATGACTATCTGTACGCCTGCCGATCACGAGCTACTCTGCGAACACCCATGGTATCGAGACAAAAGAAACAGAGGCCGGCCTCTACCTACAGGCTCCAGCTTACCCCCGACTTCGACTTCCAAAAGGCTCGGGAGCTGCTGAGATACCTTGGCGACTTGGGTGTCGACTGGCTCTACTTGTCGCCGATCCTGGAGGCCAGACCAGGAAGCGAACACGGCTATGACGTTACTGATCCGACCCTCCTGAGGGAGGAGCTTGGAGGCGACGAAGGCTTCGAGGCGTTGTCCTATGCGGCTAGTCAGCGGGAGATGGGAATCTTGCTGGACATTGTTCCGAACCATATGGCGGCCAGTCCCCACAGTCGGAGGTGGATGCAGGTTTTGGCTGATGGGGCAGCCTCACCCTGGAGTCATTGGTTCGATATCAACTGGCGAGCCCGGGGGCGTCCGGGGGCATTGGAGACCCATGTTCTCTTGCCCATTCTGGGTAGGCCGTACGGCTCCGTTCTAGAAAGCGGCGAGCTGAAGCTCTCCTTCGAGGCGGGCGCTCTCTTCGTGGACTACCATGATTGGCGCCTGCCGTTGTCTCCAAGGTCTTGGCCGCTCGTCCTCGAGCAAGGTATGGGTGTGATGAGGGCTACGCTTGGAGATGAGCATCCGGCGGTCGAGGGGCTCAATCAGCTCTTCTCCTTGACCTCGAAGCTTCCGCCTTGGACGGCTACGGATCCCGACGCCCAAGCAGTCAGGCATCGAGGAGTTCGAGAAGCCCGTGCCATGCTCCAGGCATTGGTGAACGCCATACCACAGGTCTCGGAGCATCTTGAACAGAACCTACGGACGCTTGCGGGCACTCCCGGCAAGCCGGAGTGCTTCGATCGCTTGGACAGCATACTCTCCGTGCAGCCATATCGACTCTGCTTTTGGAAGTTGGCTACCGAGCGGGTCAGCTATCGGCGGTTCTTCGACATTGGAAGCCTAATAGGAGTGCGGGTGGAGGACCGCAGGGTCTTTCGGGAGACCCACGATCGTGTTCTCGAACTCGTTCGCGAAGGCAAGGTGCAGGGTCTTCGTTTGGATCACATCGATGGACTCTTGGATCCCAGAGGTTATCTGCGCCGCCTCAGGCGTGTGGCCGGACGCAGAGCCTACATACTCGTTGAGAAGATCTTGGCGGCCGATGAGGATCTACCTGGCGACTGGCCCGTTCAAGGCACAACGGGATACGAGAGCTTACATACGATAATGGGCCCTTTCGTCGATCGGCGCGGACTCCACAGGCTGGCAAGATCATGGTCGGCGCTGCCCGGAGTTACCGGCTCATTCGCTCTACTGGTTCATCGATGCAAGTTGATGGTTTTGGAGACCCTCTTCGGTGGAGAGCTGCAAGCTTTGATAAGCGACTTGGTCTTGGCGGCCGAGAGAGATCGCCACGGCCGAGACATCTCACCAAGGCAGCTCGGAAACGCTTTGCTCGAGGTGACGGCCGCCTTGTCGGTGTACAGGACCTATTTGCAGGGACATGAGGTGTCGCCTACCGATCGGCAACGGATCGAGTCTGCGATTGCGTTTGCACGAAGGCAGAGGCCGACGGTCGATCGCCATGCATACGATATGATCGGCAAGCTTCTTACCTTGAGCTTTCCTCATGGTCTTACTCCCGCCGCGCGAAGAGGCTGGCGACGGGTGGTTCAGCGTTGGCAACAGCTCACTGGACCGGCGATGGCCAAGGGCTTGGAGGATACGGCCCTGTATGTGGACGCCAGATTGATAGTCCTCAACGAGGTCGGTGCCGACACTGAGACCATCGAGTCTCCGGTGGACCCAGCCGGCTTTCATTCGCGCATCTCACAGCGCCATTCCACTTGGCCGGACGCGATGCTCTCCAGCTCCACGCACGACAGCAAGCGAAGCGAGGATGTCCGCGCGCGCCTGCTATTCCTGTCGGAGATGGCTGGAGAATGGGAGAGTGCACTTGCGAGATGGTCTCGTTGGCATAAGCGGCTGGCGCGTGAGGTCGATGGAAGGATGGTGCCCGATGCGGCGACGGCCAGGTTCGTTTATCAGACGCTTCTGGGCGTGTGGCCTCTAAACGAGAACTCGCTGCCTGCTGTTTCAGAGCGAGTACAAGCCTATCTACGCAAGGCGGCCCGGGAGGCGAAGGTCCATTCGAGCTGGATCGAGCCAAATGAGGCCTATGAGGAGGCTTTGTTGGGGTTTGCGTCTGACTTGTTCGAGCCTGATTTGGCTCCTCGTTTCCACGAGCATATGAGGGAGCTTGTGCCGAGGGTGGCCTTTTTCGGTGCCATCAACTCACTCGCCATGACTCATTTGAAGCTGACCCTGCCCGGTGTTCCCGATACCTACCAAGGAAATGAGCTCTGGCGGCTGGATCTCGCCGATCCGGACAATAGGCGTCCGGTAGACTTCGAGAAACGCCAACAGCTTCTCTATAGGCTGGACGCGGATGAAAGGAGAGATCGTGATGGTCTCATCCGGGAGATGCTGGAGCACTGGACAGATGGACGAGTCAAGCTGTACTTGATTTCTCGTCTTCTTCGTCATAGGCGGGCCAATCGGCGCCAATGGGAAGAGGCAGGCTATTTGCCGCTTCATCCTGTCGGCAAGCGGCGAGGCAATGTCTTGGCCTTCGCGCGAGTGACTCGCTCCAAGTGGATGGTCTCGATTGTGCCTCGATTGACGAGTCGCTTCGTCGATCTGGGGCGGTTCCCTCTGGGCGAGGAGGTATGGGGCAGGACGGCAGTGGGTTTGCCGCCCGATTCGCCGGAGCGCTTCACTGATGTCCTCAGTGGACGCGAGGTATCGCTGCGCCGCCGCTTCAGGAGGCTCGAGCTACCTCTCTCGACCGTCTTGGGGGGCTTTCCGACGGCGCTTCTCATCTCGAACTGAAGAGCTTTGGAGTAGTGAAGCAAGAGGCTGATTGGAATTGCACACGAAAGGTGGGAGTTGGACCTCGAACCTGTCAGTATGGCAGCAGCGCTTAAGCAGTGCATGTAGAAGAGTCGACTCTTGAACCTAAAAGACGAAATGGAAGTTGGATATGAGTAAGGGAAGAGTATTTTTGGCGATCATCGGATTGGGCTTCATAGTGGCCATTGCAAGCGTTTCCGTAGGCCAGAGCGTTTCCGCTGATGGACAGAAGGCGCCGGGAAAGGCGGCTACCGCCGAGGCGGCGAGCACTAGCCCCGAGACCGAGGCGAAACCGCTCGAGCCCGTGGCGGATGGCGAGGTTGGCGTCGGTGTCTTCAGTCCGGAGCGCATCTGGCAGGGATGGGAAGGACGCTCCAAGATGGAGTCGGAACATCGGGCTTTGCAGATGCAGATGCAGCAAGCGCAGCAACAAGGCGATCAGATGGCCATGATGCAGGCCGCGCAGAGGATGGAGAGGGCCCAGCAGGAATTGATGTCCACGTTCATGTCCGCCATCGAGGAGGTAGCTCCCGCCATCGCGAAGGAAGGCGGTCTCGACATGGTAGTTGGCGAGATCTTCTACAAGACCGACTCGGTGACCGAGCGAGAGGTCTCGGGACAGCTTCTGGCCAAGATGAACGAGGCGGTGGAGACCGAGCCGGCAAGCGAGGAGGACTGACTTCGGATTGACGGTCCGGCCTTGGGAGGATTGTCCCCGTTGCCGATTCGTCGACCACGACAGAAGAAGACGGGTATGAGGCCATCTCGCGTACGTGATCTGATGACTCACGATCCCGTCACCCTCGTCGTGGGTGATACTCTAGCCGAGGCATACGACTTGATGGAGGTTCGCCATGTCAGGCATATCCCCGTCTTGAGTAAAGATGGTGAGCTGGTGGGCCTTCTTACCGAAAGAGATCTGCTTCGTGCCGCGGGGCCCGCGCTTGGAGACTTGCCGGTGAGTGCCAGACAGCAGGTTCTCTCGCAGATGCCCGTGGAGGATGTCATGGTTCGAGACCCCGAGTCGGTTGGTCCAGAGCATGACCTCTCCTCCGCTGCCGAGACTCTTCTTGAAAACAAGTTTGGGTGCCTTCCCGTCCTTGGTGAGTCCGCTGAGATCGAGGGCATTCTCACGGAGAGCGACTTCGTGCGTTTCTTCGCGGGCGGGTGAGCATTTGCCTCTATCCCTGGCTAGACCGAGGACGGTCTTGGCCAAGGAGCGGCCACGAGCAAATGAATTGAATGGCCCGCCTGCCGGGCAGGGCACTGCTCATGTGCCTCAATGCTGCCTGAACGGTTGATGCGTGGCGTGGGTTGACGGCGGTTGAAGCTAGGTTGTCGTAAGCCCACGGCGGTAGCATATTCTTTGTGGGCGCTGACAAGGCGCCTGTTGACGGCGGGCTTGTAAGGCATCTTCAAGCAAGGTCGCGCAAGGTCATCAAGAGAGAAGCTGGAGGGGCAGGAGGTTACCCCAATGTATGGCTCCAAAGAGTCTCCGGCCAACTCTGTGGTACCCCATCTCGAGAGTGTGGATTTTCCGGCCACTCCGGATGAGATTGCCGCGGCCGCCGCTGACGGCGAGGCAACGCCAAATGTCGTGAACCTGCTCAAATGTCTCCCGCGCCCACTGTATGCACGGCGAGAAGACGTCATGAGGGATCTTGCCGAGGCGGGTCGACGTTTCGCTTCTGGTCCGCGTGAGCACCATGACATGCTCCGAGATAGGCGCAACATAGGAAGGTCCGCGGCGGAGGAGCAAGAAGAGCGTCCTTGGCCAAGATGATTCTTGGGCCGTGAGGCTCCATCATCGGGCCGGATCGGCAGATTGCGTGGTAACTGGACGAGAGTCTGGTCATGACGATAGTCTAGGCCGAGTTGGGAGCCTCGTGAATCTTGGAAGTAAAGGATATGGAAATGCGTCTAGTCTTTCGTCGTGGTGTGTTGGGCGTAGCATTGGCATTGGCCATGGGTCACGTTATCGGCTGCGGCAATGGCGAGGAGGTCGATACTGGAGGGCTGAATCAGCCCTGTCACGCAGATGGAACATGCGACAGCTCTTATGTCTGCGAGAACGGCATCTGCGTCGAACCGGGTGAGCAGCAAGGCGGGCTCGGCCAGCCGTGCTATCCGGACGACACGTGTGATTCGTCCTGGGCCTGCATTGACGGGACCTGCGTGGAATCGGGTGAGGAGCAAGGCGGGCTCGGCCAGCCGTGCTATCCGGACGACACGTGTGATTCACCGTGGGCCTGCATTGACGGGATCTGCGAGTGTATTCCCGATTGCGCCGGCAGAGAGTGTGGGCCCGATGGTTGCGGATCCGTTTGCCCACCGGGATGCTCCGGGGGCGAGACCTGTGAAGAGGAGACGGGACAATGCGTCTCCGATCTTCCCCGATGCATTGAAGGGATGTGCCTCGTTCCGGCCGGTCCATTCATGATGGGCTGCAACGAGGAGGTCGATGATGAGTGCAGCTCCAACGAGTACCCATACCGTGAGGTGACCGTGCCGGAGTTCGAGATAGACGAGAACCAGGTGACAGTGGCCGCGTATCAGGCCTGCTTGGATGCTGGCGCATGCACCGAACCGGCTCCATGCTCCGACGGCGAAGACGGGGATGAGCACCCTGTAAGATGCGTCAGCTGGTTCCAGGCCGATGAATACTGCGGCTGGGCAGGCAAGAGGCTCTGCACGGAGGCGGAGTGGGAGAAGGCCGCCAGGGGGACCGATGGGCGAAAGTACCCTTGGGGTAACGAGCCCGCGACCTGTGAGTACGCCGTCTTCAACGAGGAGGGTGGAGCGGCCAATCGTGGCTGTGGAACCGGCTCCACGTGGCCCGTCGGTTCCAAACCCGCGGGGGCGAGTCCTTACGGGGTACTCGATATGGCGGGCAACCTATTCGACTGGGTAGAAGACGACGGGCTCGTCAACTATGAGGATGCCCCCACCGATGGCAGCGCGTGGGTGGAAGATCCGCGGGGATACGACAGGGTTGCTCGAGGAGGAGCCTACTTCAGCAGCACTCCTAGTGTACTGCGAGCATCACACAGGTCGGCCCATAGGTCGGAGCTTGACGATGGGACGCATGGGATCCGGTGCTGTAGATCCAACTGAAAGGTCAGCCCGCAAAGACAGGCGAGATCTCGGTCGCGCTCTCGTCGAGACGACACCACTCAAGGCTTTTCTTCCATAGCTCGCGGGCCAAATCGTCGTCCAGGGCGAGTTTGGAAGGCTCCCTTTCCAAGCAAGAGTCGTAGTAGAGGCCGCTTCTTCCGGCAAGCTCGGGAGCCGTGGCGCAGTGGAGGCTCGTCATGGCCCCCGCCTCGTTCGAGATCATGAAGGGCTTCATGAGCGCAGGCAGGGGCCGGGGGAGGGCACGCCATATCTCACTGGCGGCAAAGCCGGGGTTCAGTGCATAAGCCGTGACCTTTCTTCCATGCAGACGTCGAGCAAGCTCGCGAGTGAACAAGACGTTGGCGAGCTTCGAGGCCGAGTACTCCTTGATAGTCGTGAGGCTGCGAGCGGGCTTTCGAAGAGAGTCCCAGTCGAAGCGTTTGCATCGATAATGAGCGCTCGATGACACGTTCACGATTCGGGAGGGGGCCGACTCCTCTATTCTCTTCAACAAAAGGGCCGTGAGCAGGAAATGTCCGAGGTGATTGATGCCGAACATGAGTTCGAATCCCTGCGTCGTAGTTCCCCGCCGGACGGCCAGACCCGCGTTGTTGATGAGCCCATGTATTGGTGAGCCACTAGAGAGCAGAACTCTTGAGCAGGATCGCACGGAGTCTAGATCGCCTAGGTCCAGCTCGACGAAACGGGGCTCGTTTCCGCCTGTGCGGACAATCTCCTCGATCACCGGCCGGGTTCTGTCGGCGGAACGACAAGCAAGCCAGAGAGTCGCTCCTGCCCGCGCCAGCCCGATGGCGGTCGTTCTTCCTATTCCCGTATTGGCTCCGGTGACGACAAAGGTTCTTCCGGCTTGATCGGGCAGATTCATTGCTTCACCCGGGTCATCGTCAACGGTTCCAGAAAGCCGCCGCGTCTCATCAAAGTCAGACTACTTGGCATTCTTTGGCTCCTTTCAGGGCCTTGGTACAGCTCGGGAAGAGTCCATGAAAAGAGAGTTGCATCCATAGACGGGCCTTGGAAGTAGAAGCGAACGATTCCAGAAAGAGCTATGTATCGAGGCTCTTGATGCCTCTTATCGGCGTCGCCAGCGGGGTCCGCTGGGAGTATCCTCTATGATGATCGAGCGAGCCTCTATACTCCTGCGGATTTCATCGGCTTCGCTCCAAGCCTGCCGCCGGCGAGCATCCTCTCTCATCTCTACCAGGCGATCGATCTCCTCATCCCGGAGGTTCTCGTGAGGAGGCAGGACAGCCAGGATCGAGTCGGCATTCTCGAGGGCTGAAAGGAAGACCTCGGCATCCGCGCCGCTTACGAGCCTATCCGCGAGACGACGATTTATGCGACGCACCAGATTGAATAGAGCGGCTAGGGCGGCCGCGATATTGAGATCGTCGAAGAGGGCGTTTCGGAACTCTTGCTCGAAATCCGCCGATAGGAGAGCCGTATCTTCGTGCTGCTCACCTCCTCGAAGATGCCTAAGCTTCCGGATACATTCATCGAGGCGCTCGATGGCGCCCACGGTGGCGTCCAGTGCCTCATAAGAAAAGTGGAGGGGCTGCCTGTAGTTCTGTCCGAGCAAGAACATTCGGATATGTCTGCCCTCGTAGCCAAGCTCTAGAAGCTCCCGGACCGAGATAGCGGTCCGCGCCGAGCGGGACATCTTGCGCCCATCGACCATGACAAGACCGCTGTGGATCCAGTAGTTCGCCGAGCACTTTCCGGTCGCCGCTTGGCAGATGGCGATCTCGTTCTCATGGTGTGGGAAGATCAGGTCCACTCCGCCGACGTGTATGTCGATTTCCCCAAGGAGCTCGAGGGCCATGGCGGCGCACTCTATGTGCCAGCCGGGCCGAACACTTCCCCAACTCGTGCGATAGGAGAGCCCCTTTTTGATCTCGCCCAGGGTAGAGCGCTTTAGCAAGGTGAAGTCCCGGGGGTCGTCCTTGGCGTAGCTGTCTAGGTCGACGGTGGCTCCCATGTGAATCTTGTTGACGTCTATGCCCGAGAGACGCCCATAGGAGTCGAGCTTTCCAATGTCGAAGTATACGGACCTGTGCTTTTCGTAAGCGAAGCCTTGCTCGACGAGCTTCTGGGTAAGGCTCGTCATTGCCTCGGTATGATCCGAGGCCTTTGGATAACACTCCGCGGGCTTGACTCGCAGGGTCGAGAGGTCCTCCATGAACTCCGAAGCGATTCTAGAGGTGAGCTCGGCCAGGGTGACCCCCGATTCCTCGGATGCCTGGATTGTTCGGTCGTCGATGTCCGTGATGTTCATGACGTGCCGCACCGGCCAGCCGGCGAGCTCCAGGGTACGGCGCATTAGGTCAGCCACCACGATGCGACGGTAGAGCCCTAGATGTGGCAGCGCATGAACCGTCGGGCCGCAGGTATACATAGTTACCTGCTCGTGGTTGTTCGGCTTGAAGACCTCGTCGCGGCGCGTGTAGGTGTTTACCAGGTGCAGCCTGGGCTCACTGGGTTCCACGTCGGTGGCCACTTGGAACAAGGGGGTGCTTAGGTAACGTTCGCCGCCGTCGGGAATAACGGCGACTATGACTCCCGAGGTGAGGGTCGTCGCGACGTGGCAGGCAACCGCAACCGCCGCCCCCGAGCTCATTCCGACCAAAAGCCCCTCTTCTTTCGCAAGACGCCGAGACATCTCGTAGGCGGCGTCATCCTCTACGTTGATCTTCTCCGAGAGGACGGATCTTTCGTAGATGTCCGGGGCATAGGACTCCTTGAGGTTCTTCAGCCCCTGGATTCGGTGGCCGAGGTGCGGCTCGACACCGATTATCTTGACCGCGGGGTTCAACTCCCGTAGCCGTCTGCCGCTGCCAATGACTGTGCCGGTCGTCCCCATGGTAGCGACAAGGTGCGTGATTTCACCATTGGTCTGCCGCCAGATCTCCTCCGCTGTTCCGTGATAGTGGGCAAGAGGGTTGTTGGGGTTATTGTATTGGTCGGTTAGGTAGTACTTGTCGGGCTCATTCGCTCCCATTTCGTATGCTAGCTCGATCGCACCGTCGGTGCCGAGATCGCCCGAGGTCAGAAGAAGCTCGGCACCATAGGCGGAGAGGATCTTTTGTCGCTCCACGCTGACGTTGTCGGCCATTACGAGCATGCATCGATAGCCCTTGATCGCGGCTACCATGGCCATACCTATCCCCGTGTTCCCGCTGGTGGCCTCGAGGATAGCCTTGTCCGAGTCGAGTTCCCCTGACGCCTCGGCATGCTCGATCATTGATAGTGCTATGCGGTCCTTGACCGAACCG
>SKWY01000517.1 GCA_007128675.1 Deltaproteobacteria bacterium
CGAAGCCTCGGAAAGAGCCGGCTCATCCTTGACCGGAACGCACATCCCGCAGCAGGCCGCGATACAGATCTCATCGGGGCCGGCATCGGGGCAGCACGATAGGCAAGCGGAAGTGTCGCAGTAGTATCCCTCGCCACATTCCCCATCACCCATGCATGGCCTGTACGTCTCGAGTGCATCGTCCGCCAAGAGCGCGGACCTCCTATCGGGGTCGAGCACGTAATCCTCGGACTCGCCGCAACCTGCCGCCAGCAGCATCAAGGCAGCCGCACCGGCCGCAACCATAACAGGATTCGCCACGACCTTTGGGCCTGAAGCCAATCTCATCATCGTTGTTCTCCTAATGATACGGGCTGGGCCAGTCTTACTGGCCGTTCCAGAAAACGCCGCTGCATTATTGGCGCCGACCTTTCATGGCTCGCCAACGAATATAGTCCCACCTTATCCTACATCCACCCACCTCCCGGCAACCAAAATCGTATAGCCACTAGTCGACGGGGGCGTCCAGTTTCTGGACAGCGGTCTCCGAGGAGATTGGGATGAAGGCTGGTTGGGAAGAGGTAACGCCCACGTGGGGCGTCGGCGCTCTCCGGGACTTCTAGAGGCCGCGCCGATGATTTGCACCCACGTGGGGCCTAGAGAGCGGGTCTCTTGGAGACGATTGGATAAGCAGTACCCACGACTATGAAGTGGCCGTTGTGTCAAGCACAGATCCATCCCGATCAGGCTGTTTCGGAGCCTGCCAGATGGTGCGTGTTCATGCACCGTTCCGTCACCGACCCGCGAGACGAGCTTTCTCATACGACTATCCGCGCTCACCCAAGGCCTTGCTTGTCCCGGCCGAGATTTGAGGGCGCAAGCTTGGACAGTACTGCTTCACCGATTTACCGGCCGGAACCTATAAAATCAGCGAGGAGCTGAAGTCCGGCTGGAAGCAGATAGTACCGGGTGAGGAAGACGACTTCGCTTACATCGTGGAGCTGCCTGGCGAGAATCAGGTGATCACCGAGTACAACTTCGTCAATGAGCCAATCCTGGAATGCTTTGACGAAACGGTCTGGGCAGCACAGAAGAAGCCAGGACAAACGCGATTCGTCGAGCGAGGCAACTGGGGAACCTATATCGAGTACACACTCAGCGACGGCACAAAGAGCGACCCAATGGAGTATCCCCTCTTCGCAGGTCAGCACATTCGAGCTGGCACGCTGCTCGTCTACGACGATAATAATTCGCTCCACGTCAAATATGTCATCGAGGGCGAGGATAACGAATACATGGAGGGAATGTGCGGCAGCTGGACCGGGCTGACAGAGTACCATCTCCATGTCGCTCAAGACCCTGACGGCTTTGCCGGCGTCACTACCCGACAAGGCAACCCAATACCCGGGCAGTTCGATTACAGGAAGGAGTACGATGAGAAGTTCGCGACTACCGGGTGGATCAAAGTAGACTTGGGCGAGCTTGACGGAAAGATTCTAATAGCCGCTCACGGCGTTGCCTGGTGGTGCGGATACGACTGCGACCTTCTAGCCAAGCTCCAGAAGCTACTCGACAGTGAGTAGCAGCTTCTTTGCTGACTACCAAACTTTCCAGCACGATATGTGCATCATCGAAGTCGACGAAGACGGAGTCATCACAGGTAAGGGCGGGTACCCCGCGGGTGACGGACCTCCTTATGGATTTCCGTATAATTGGCAGCTCACAGGCGCAATCCATCTGCAGTCGATCGAGCTGACTCTAGACTACGAAAGCGACTACACCGCCACTGTCACCGGCGAAGTCGCGGATGACTGGAGGTTCATGAGCGGGGGCGCAGGCTCAGATTCCAGCGGGGTGACCAACTGGGAAGCAACGAAGCTGGACTAGACCGATGCCCTAGCCTAGATGCCTGAAGGGCAAACCGGAAAGGGAGCTCGAGTGGCTCCCTTTCCCTTTTTTGCTATCGGAAAGATACCGTGAACGCACAACCAGACAGTCGTCCCCACGAGATGCATGTGGACCAGATGATCCCGCGGCAAGGAGCAGTCGGCAACCCGCGTAAGGGCCCTGCCCTCCATGCCTCTGGCAGCAAGATTGGCGGCCGTCAGGAGGCAAGGCTCACCTGACTTGACGCAGCGTATGACTGTCACGAAATGCTTCGAGCCGGGGGAAGATAATAGAACCTAACCCTTTGAAGGCGAAAGGCAGATGCTCAACACCACCACGCCAGGCAAAAAGCGAATATTTTGCGATTCACCACCACCAGCTAGCGGCGGCCCCTGCCTCATCGCCTTGTTTGATACGATGTGGCAGGCCGAATAAGTCATGGGCAACCAGTCGGCATGTCGAGCTGTCGCTGGTCGTTGGAGCCCCAACACACCAGAATGCCATCGTGTCTGATGGCACAGGCGTGATTGAACGACAAGCTCACCGCCGTGAAGGAGCCCTCTGGAGCATATGTCGTCGTCCCCCAGCAAGCCAGAGCGCCGTCCATCCTAACGGCACAGCTCCTGTGGCCATCCGCAGCGACATCAACGAATCTTCCTATCGGAGCATCCGTCTGACCTCTATGGTTGTAACCCCAGCAGGCAACCTCTTCGTTCACCCCTATGGCGCAGTTGTGCGAATCGCCCGAGCTCAAGTGCGCGAAGGCTCCCGTCGGCGGCGTTCGAGTGTCCCTTCCCCAGCAAACCACCGTCTCATCCAAACGAATCCCGCAGCTATGAGCATAGCCTGTTGCGACCCTGTAGAAGTAAGCCTCGGGGACACGGGTTTCGCGCTCGAAATTTGAGCCCCAACAAGACACCGTTCCGTCTACGCGCACAGCGCAGGAATGCCCTCCACCGGAGCTTATCCAAGTAAACGTGCCGGGTGGCGCCGTCGACTGCCCGTAGTTATTCGAGCCCCAGCAAGCCACGGTTCCGTTCGTGCGCAGCCCGCAAGAATGCCATCCTCCAGCGCTGACCATGGTGAACTGACCAGTTGGCGGGCGCGACTGTCCATAGTCGTTGAGGCCCCAGCATCGGACAACACCGTCTCGAGTAACGCCGCAAGTATGGTAGCGACCAGCACTAATCTGTTCATAAGCAAGCTCCACACATAGACCGTTACAGCAGATCGCGGTCGAGCCGCAGGGACTATCGCAGCCGCCACAGTGCTGCGTCGATGTCCTCGTATCCACACAATGGCCCCCACACTCCATCAAACCATCCGGGCAAGCCTCGGCAGGTTCGGAGCAGATCTCTTCGTCGCAGACGTAGGGCTCGATGCAGGTGCCGTCGGGGCGACAGGGTTGTCCAAGTTCGCCCGATGGCTCTTCCACACAAACGCCGTCGACACACTCATGACGGTCGGCGCAGGTGCCGTCGGGTAGGCACGGCTGGTCTTCGCCTCCCGCCTCGAGGCATGTTCCATCTATACAGGAGTATGGCGCGTCGCAGGTCTCGTTGGGATAGCATGGTTCTGTCAGACCTCCTTCCCGCTGCTCAACGCCACAGGCCACGTTCGTCGCAGCGGTGACCGCCGAGGCAAAGGCTAAGAGCACCGTGTCCCTGAATCGTAGATTCTCTTTCATGAGCCAGTCTCCTTGCAGACGACCCACAGATATACGAGAAAGGATCTTGATTCAATGCGAACCTGGAAACAGCCTACCGATCAAAGCCCCACGAACGCCACTAGGTGCCGTGAACCGTATTCTTGTCTCACGACCAGCCTTCCTTCTCTCGTGGGAGACAAAGGTCGGATTCGAGGCCGTTCGCCCAACTCATAGACCGCGCAATGGAGCCGTTATGCCAAGCGTGCAAACGGGTCGAGAGCAACCCTTGCCTGGCTTCATCGAGGCAAAACGCAAAACCTGATCCGCTCAGAAGGCCGAGGTGCCGAATAGGCCTCGAATGCCAGGACCCATTAGTATGACCACGATGGGCACGATGATCACAAGCAAGGTTATCACGTAACCAAGCACTAGGCCGGCAAGGGCAAGGCCACGTCCTTGTAGAGCTGGATTCAGTTTGTGTTTGGACAGTGCGATATGGCCGCAAATGATGGCCGGTATACCCGTAAAACACCCAAGCACCAGGGCAAGTATGCCGAGAATGAACGCGACCAGCGTGATTGTGGGAGTGGAGCCCTGAGATGGCGACTGGGGCTCGGAGATAGGAGCTTGTTGGCCTGTCATGACAGCTAGCTCTATACGAAGTTATACTCCGCCTGTCTATATATGCGGCGCGGATCACGTGGGCCTCGGGCCACACAAGGAATGAAAGGCTCTAACCATGTCGGAATCCTTCTGGATTCATTTCCTCGAAGTATAGGCCAAAAACCTCTGCCCTGTATGATCCCTGCCCCTGAAGAAACGGAATATCACGATGAGACCTGCTGGAGCCTCACAACGGTCGGATATCCTCCCCAAGTATCAGTCTGACTTTTCGCGTTCGAGCCGCGATGGGAGGCGGAAAGGCCGTTTTGCCGAGGTTTCCAATCCTCAAGCCCTCGAGGCCAAGAAAGCAGGACAATGCATCCTACTGATAGGCGCTCTGTCGATGATGATTGCTCTTCTGGCCCTGGCGGCATGCGGTCCGGCCAGCTCCGCCGCAGTCTCCACGCATGTTCGACCTGATCCTTCTCCCGAGGCCCTGTCAAGTCCCTCATTGGACCCCTCCTCCAAGAGTCGCCTCGAGGTGCGAATCAACACCGGCGAGGAAGAGTGGCAAAGAATTGCATCATACCTTCGCCGCTCACATTTTTTTGCAAGAGAGGGCTATCGGCTTTCGTTTCCCGAGCACCCTGCCTTCCAGCGGATTACTCGAGAAGGCGCGCCCCCTACGTTCGAGGAGATAGAGAAGCTGCGAGAAGTGTTCATGCAGGAGATCTACGATCCGACCTTGTATGAGGCTGCTCTTCGAACCATCGCCGAAAGCGAACCAGGACTAGAGGAGGTCTTGTCGAGATTCGAGAAATGGCAAAGTGCATGGGGTTTCAAGACTTTCGATACATACATTGTCAGGCTTACTCGATACGGCACGGGCGGTTCGTACTGCTACCTTGCCGGCGAAATCATCTTGCGCGTCGAGCCTGATGGCTCCTTCGGAAGAGGGGCGAACCCATGGCACACCATAGTGCACGAAATGGTCCATATCGGAGTCGAGGAAGCCATCGTCATACCTCTACAGCTAGGCCATTGGGAGAAAGAGCTACTGGTTGATATCGTTACGCAGCGAGCTTTCGGCCATCTTCTCCCGGGCTACAAGGTCGGAGAGCAAGGACCTCGGGACCTCGGATCCGTGGTTGCCAATGCCGACCTCGACAATCTCCTTGTTCAGCTTGAACGATGGCGCCAAGACAATCCCAGTGTCGGTCCGCGGCTACTGGTTCGCTCCTCGAATACCGAAGAGGAATGGTCGCGACTCCTCGAGCTATTGGCGGACCCTCCGGCGCCGATGCCAAACCTCTGGCCACCGTTACCGGACCATCAGCTCGTGAATGCGTTGGCCGGCAACCCACTTGCCAAAAGCGACCAAGAGAGACTTCGAGGAGTCTTCGAGGACGAGCTTCTCGAAGACGAGATTGTCGCGCATGCCTCGAGGACGCTTCATCCGCTCGATCCCCGCTTCGAGGGCGTCTTTGCCGATCTTCGTGACTGGCAGTCCCAATGGGGGTTCGAGCTTCTGGACGAATACGAGATTCGCTTCACACAATTTGGTTATTCCGAAGTAGACCAAGGAACCGGCGATATATTTATTCGAGTCGCTCCGTCCTACTCGGCTGGAGGACCTTTCAGATTGATGATCGAGTCCATTGTTCGAGGAGGCATAATGGAGCCCCTTGTAAAGAGGTTCAGCCTCGACGAAGTCGAGACAGAACGAGTGGTTCATCACCTCTCGCGGTATTTGTTGCGAGAGGCCGTTCCGAACTATGAGATTCACGGCAAAGTCCATCCCTTGGACGAGGTCTTGACCTTGGAAGCGCTGACCGACCTGCCGGCCGCAATCTCGAGATGGCGGAATTGATACCCTTCGAGATCCAATCGAACCATCGCCGAGATCCCACGAGCCCAGAAGAATCGACTCCTCGAGCCCCATGGACGGCCTTTGCAGAGCGGCTACCCGAGCTAGTCCGCGAGCCGCTGTGAAGCCACGAGATAGTAGCGCACCTCTTCCCCGTCCAAGAGCATGGGAGCAGCTTGCATATCGCTTGTGCCCGTCCTGAACATCACGCGCTCCTCCAACTCTGGCGCAAGACCCATGTTGACGAAAGCCGGATGTGCCGACAAATCGAAGACATCGGGAGGCGCGGTCGGGGCCCACAGGTAGACTCCCGTGAAGAGCGCCAGCGAAGATACAGCCCCCACAAAAGCAAGGCGCCACCCGAGACGAGGAGCCTGACGACGATCGAGCCGCTCGCGCAGGCGAACCATGCCGCCCGGCGGTGGATCGAGCTGACGGAATAGATCTTTATGACGCACGGACATTCGAATCCTCCTCTATTTCCAGCAACACACGGAGCCGGCGCATTGCTTCGTGGCGGCGGGAAGCCACGGTCCCATTGGGGATGGAAAGAACGCGACCGACCTCATCGTAGCTCATGCCGGCTACCTCGGAGAGAAGAACTACGCGACGATAACGCTCTGGCAGCTGGTCTATCGCCCTACGCACGCTCATTCGATCCAAGGGATCTTGCTCCTTCTCGGCCGCTGAATCGCGTTGCTCCTCGGCCTCTTCGCCAGAGAGCCACTTCCGCATCCGATGCTTCCTTCTCCGGTTGGAGGCAAGGTTGATCGCGATACGGTAGACAAGCGGCTCTACGCTCTCCATGCGTACCCGATCTCGCATGTTCCAAAGTCTCACGAAGGCCTCTTGAACCAGATCCCGTGCGTCCTCCGAGTTCCAAACCCAACGGTAGACCACGCTGTAGACTGGCCTTTCGAGTCGCATGAAGAGTTCCTCGAGTGACCGTCGATCCAACTTATTTCGGGTAGCCCGTGGCATCCCTATCAGTTTTTGACTTGGCCGCGAACAACGTAGAAGAGACGTCCAGGAGCATCTTCGCCGTCTTGACGAAGGCTTAAGGCTGACTCACCAAGGATGAGGTGCTTGCCTTCATCGAGGTGAAGACGAGTGTCCAGGCTGGTTCGACCTACTGGAGACGATAGACTCAGCCCCACGTCCGCTAGCAGGCTGTTTGGCCCCACCGATACTGTTTGCGATACCATGGCATGACTTCCCGCGATTCTGGCCCTTCCGTCCGAAAGGGATCGCAGGCGCAAGCGTTCCAGAAGACGAAGATGCACCTCGCCCTCGCCCGCACCGATTTGTCGCAGAGGCTCGGCAATCTCCGAGAGGCTCTCGTCGAAGCTCGACCCTTCGCCAGGCTCCTCGACGACTATCCAATAGGTCATCTCTATCGTTCGGGGTGGATGGCTCTCTTTTTTGGCGATCTGTTCCAGCAACTCCGGAATGCCTTTTTGGATCCTCTCCGGTGCGACCACCGAAAGGATCCCCCGCTGCGTCATCTGCACGCTCCACTGTGCCTCGTTCTCACCGCGGTCGAGAAGCCGCTGCAGCATCGCCCGTACCCGCTCCGGGCTTTCCTTTTCGGGAAGTAGGTAGGTCCGCAGCACCACTGCCTCATCGGACTGTCCATTGGCACCATGGGGGTCTGCACAGCTCGCCCCCGTTGCCAGAAGAAGCGCCGCGCCTAGCATCGTCCAGCAGAGCAAGTCATTTCTCTTGGTCATCGAGATTCTCCTTTTGGGTGGTAGTTCGCCTTGTACTACACGCGAGTCGGGGAATCCTTCGATCGACCTGTGCAAAAAAGAGGGCGCCTGCGTCGAGGGCTCTCTTTGCGAACCCGCTGCGGGGAGCATCGAGACCACCCCGGTGAATGTCACGGCCAGCTGTGGGCGCCCATGAACTCTGCCGGACTGGAGCCGCCAGCAATCGCAATCATCGAAGGTGTGAGCCGAGAAGAAACCACCTGAAGCGATGATGCAGAGCAAGCCGTCGGAAGGGGACTCCTTCTCTCATTCCACTTCAATCTTCTGCTCAGGCGGAAGGTTCGTGCGCCTTGGGTCGAGCGTCCTTGGAGGAGGGAAGCTGCGGCCGGAAAGCCGAGCAGGAAGCACCTGCCAGAAGCGGTCCACCTGCTCCAGTCCCTTGAGCCTGTGCTCTCCAAGGTCGATGCAGACAGCCTCGTCGTCCGAAATGCCTGCCTTCTCGAACACTCTGCCGCTGACGACTACCTGGCCTCCATGCGCCGCACCCGCGATACGGGCGGCGCGGCTGACCACCGGCCCAAAAAAGTCCATGCGTCCCGTGGTGGGATCGGCGGACTTTCGTGTATTGCCGAGGTGAACACCCATCCGCACTCGAAGCCCCCGAAAGAAGCCATCGGCTGACTTTGCGGCCTCGGGATTTTCGAGCAGAGCCTCCGGCCACTCCAGATCATGGAGTGCCTCCTGGCAGGCAAGGCAAAAACGGACCGCATCTTGCGCGCTTTCGAAGGCCACCATGAAGGCGGCGTCTTCCGTCTTGACCTCGTAGCCTTCATGCTCTTCGATCAGCCCGCGCAAGGTGGCATTGTGCAGATCCAAAGAGGCCTCCATGGCCTCGGGCGCTCTCTCCCAAAGAGGCGTGCTCCCCTCGATATCGGAGAAGACGAGGACGACCCTGTGAGTCTGTGACCTCGGGCCGCGGGCCTTGGCGCTTGGCTGCACATCAGCTGTCATCCAGTCCGTCCCTCCTTCGGCTGACGACGTCATCCCCGCTTTGCGCGCTATGAGCGGTTATCTCTTCTGCCATTAGGTTCTCCAGCGTATCAGGGCTAGAGCTTGGGACCCTATTCGAGCTTGTGGATGAGCCCTGGCTGTGAATATATCTTACGGAAGACTATTCTTGCAGAACACCGGAAACCCATGTCGACAGACGATCGCATCGAGCAGTTCTACTTGAGCCCCGAGGCGCGCCACGAAGTGCTAGAGAGCGTGCGTTCATGGGCCGCTTCCGAGGATGGCGTGATGCTGGCGGTGGCCTTCGGCTCGTTCGTCCGCGGCGAATCGTTTCGAGACCTGGACCTAGGCCTGTTTCTTCGCGAGCCCTTCGATGCTCTCGAGCTCGGCAAGCTGGCATGGCGAATCTGGAAGGCCATCGGGCGGCCAGTCTTCGAGATCGACGTAGTTCCTCTCAACGACGCGATGCCGGGCTTCGTGACGGAGGTTCTCCGGGAGGGATGCGTGTTGCGAGAAGCATGGCCCGGGGATGCGCACGATCGTGCCGTGCAGGCGCAAAGCGAGTGGATCGACTTTCAAGAAGCAGCACGAATCGTCGCGCATGATACGGAGCAACCTCCATGAGCCCCGCCAGCCTCGCCAGACGAAAGGCGGGCCGAGAAGCCCTTGAAGACTTGAAGCGCTATCGCGGTGTTCTGACGGTGGAACGGTTCCTGGCGGATCGGGATGAACAGCGTCGGGTGCTTCATGCGATGCTGATCGCAGTTCAAGCTTGTATCGATGAGGCTCTTTCGGAGTGCAGGTTCCTGAACCTGAATGTGCAAAGCTACCGAGAGGCTTTTGAGGCTTTGGGTCGCGCTGGTCGCATTCCGGAGGATTTGCTTCCATCGCTCATGGGATGGGCCGGCATGCGAAACGTCATCGCGCACTTCTATCCTGTCTTGAATCTTCGACGAACCTTCGAGAGTCTCGGCGAGGTCGATGCGTTGGAGCAGTTCTTGGATTTGACGGAGCCTCCAGCGACGAAGAGGTGATGCAGGGTGTCAATGCGCTGCGGCTGCGTGATTGGCGAGCTGGATTGGTCGGGGAGCACCGGAAAGACTGTTGGGTCTTATTTCCCTTCGATGTACTGCTGGGCTTCGGTCAGGCGACGGCCTAGCCCCGAGTTGGGGCCAAAATCGGTCTTGTCGGCAAGCCCCTTGGCTTCGGCGAGAAAGCGTCTGGCCTCATCAAGATCTCCTTCGTCCTTGGCAAGGCGGGCGCGGCTACACAACA
>SKWY01000017.1 GCA_007128675.1 Deltaproteobacteria bacterium
GAATCTTGGCCTCTTTGGCCTTCTGTGACACTATTTGCAAAAGGCGCAGCACCGCCAAATGAAGCGGTTTGTAGAGATAGGCCACATCTCGATTCTGCCTGTCGATGCCTAGCGCATACTGGATGAGATCGTTGGTTCCTATGGAGAAGAAGTCGCATTGCTTTGCCAGCCGGTCCGCAAGTAACGCCGCCGAGGGTAGCTCTATCATGATGCCGATAGGAACTCTTTCGGCGTAGGGAATGCCGCGGCGTTCGAGGTCGTCGCAGACTTCCTCGAAGATCTCCTTTACTCGCCCAAGTTCCCAGGGACCGCTGATCATCGGGAACATAATCCTCAGGTCACCGTGTACGCCGGCCCGCAGCAAGGCACGGAGCTGGGTGGTGAAGATATCAGGCTTCTTGAGGCTGAAGCGGATGGCGCGCAGCCCCATGGCGGGGTTCGGCTCGCGCATGCGACCGAGGAGAGGGACCTTGTCTCCTCCCAGATCGAAGGTTCTGATGATTACGGGGCGATGCTCCATGCGCTGAAGAATTTGTCGATAGGCCTCGAAATGCTCGTCCTCGGTCGGAAGCTCTTTCTTCCCTACATAGAGAAACTCCGTTCGATAAAGCCCGATACCCTCTCCGCCATATGAGAGCACCGACTGGACCTCTCGGTCGAACTCGATGTTGCCAAACAAGTGTACTCGGGTGCCATCCGTAGTTTGAGCAGGAAGATCTCGCTCCGTTAGAAGCTCTTCCTCGTGGGCGAGGTATCGGCGCCGGGCAACATGATAGTCCTTCACCTCCTGGTTCGAAGGCCAAAGAATCACGACCCCCCTCGTTCCATCGACGATGATCTTGTCGTCCCGCCCCGTGATTTCGGACGCCTTGACCGCGCCGACGACAGCTGGGATCTGGAGAGCTCGAGCAACTATGGCGCTATGGCTCGTCTTGGCCCCTACGTCGGTGACGATCGCCCGGATCTTGTGCCTTGACAGCAAGATCGTGTCGGCCGGTGAGAGATCATGAGCAACGATGATGGCATCCTCGGGCGGGGTCTCCTCCACGTCGACTACCTGACCCATCAAGTTGCGAATAATCCGATCTCCCACGAAGTCGACGTCACCTCGCCGCTCCCTGAAGTACTCATGGTCTATGCTATCGAAGGCGCGCTTGATCCGTTTGACGGTTCTTCGAATGGCCCACTCTGCGTTGATGTGCTCGTCTCTGATTAGACGCCTTGCTCCATCCACCAACATTTCGTCTCGAAGCATCAGGCGGTGGGCTTCTATTATGAGTAGGTGCTCGTGTCCTTCGGTCTCGCCCAGCAGGCGTGTCTTGATTACTTCTAGCTGCTCTTCCGACAGAGTGAGTGCAAGGTCTAGTCTTTGTAGTTCCTGCTCTACTTCTTCTGGAGCCAAGTGATACTTGGGCGTCCGTATTCGTCTGCGGTCCACCGTGAATGCACGACCCATCGCCACGCCGGGTGAGGCGCCGATTCCATGGATCTGGGCGCTACGTCCGGGCGCTGGGCTCACGGTGGATGACCCTCCGCGCCACAAGCTTGTTCATTCAGACTCATCAATGAACTCTTCATTCTTCTCCGAATCCCTTTTCGAAGAGCTCTCGAATAGCCTCCAAAGCTTCGGAAGCATCGGAACCTTCGCACCGCACCTTCACCTCGGAGCCCTGCGCGGCAGCAAGCGTCAAAACCCCCATGATGCTCTTGGCGTTGACCTCTTGATCATCCTCTCGCGAGAGGAGGATATCGCTCTCGAAGCGGTTGGCCTCGAGTACGAGCTTCACCGCTGCCCGAGCATGTAGTCCCAGGGGGTTCACCACCTTGACTTGATCCTCTTTGCTCATTCGGTCCCCAAGAGGCCAAGAAGGCCGAGCAATGCCCCCAGCCCTGCGACACCGAGAAGCAGAAGGTAGATGCGGTGCGGCAAAGCGAAAGAGGGACGAAAGATCATGCCTCCGGCCATTATGATTATTACTACCGTCCAATATATAGGATAGCCCAGATTGGAGATTTGTGCCGTCACCAAGGTGACGGCGGCTACCCCTAGGAAAACAGCCGTCACTTTCTTCAGGGTTATCGACCGCGAAGCCAGGCGCATCGAGCCGATGGCCTCCAGAAGACCATCGCCAAGGCGAAGGCCGGAAAGAAATAGATGAGTTCTAGCGGCCAGATGGACGCCATTATAGGTCAGCAAAAAGACTAGAACCGTCCAGGCTCCAATGAACGGAAGGAGCATCGCTGCTAGCGCGGCGCTGGCGGGGCGGAGGCTCGCCCAAAAGAAGGAGTCGCCCAAGGCGGCCAATGGGCCACCGAGAGCACCCTTGAACTCCTTGACCTTGCTGGGACTGGATCTACCATCGGATACCGCCAGCTCATGGTGTATGGCGCCGCCCAGAATCGCTTCAGCCATGTACGGATGAGTATTGAAAGGCTCGATGTGTCTCTTCAGCGCTCTTCGCCGATCCGTCTCGTTCGGATAAATGGACACCAAAGCCGGCTCAATGGCATAGACGAATCCAAGGCTCTGCATGCCCCGAGGATTCCAGTTCGCCTGCAGGAGAAGTGAGCGCAGGAAACACCGAAAGAGGATGTGCCGGGGCAGATCACCCCTGCCGCCATTCGCGGTTGGATCTCTTGCGCGGCCTTCAGGCGCATTGCCGTTCATGGTGCCGTCAGCGTTCGGCTTCTCGGTCGAGCCTTCAATCATGACCCCGTCCCCAGTACATAAGATAAGGTCACTACGAGAGTTAGTCCGGCCGAAGCCAGTCCCAAGGCCTTGGCTCGATCAACGCGAATGGATGCCAGGGATGCCGCCGCGCATGCGGCAAGAAGCACGGGAAACGCAGCAGCCAGTCCGTGCAACGCCCCGCTAGGCAGGTTCTCTACGATTACCGGCAGAAAAAGACCTCCCAGCGCCGCGCCTCCCACTGTCAATAGGGGCGAGAATAGCGCGGAGGACACCAGACCAAGGATGACGATGGGGCCGAGGGAGCAGGTGCCTTTCGAGGAAAGCTGGTTTTCGACCCGCTCGAGAAGTGCTTTGTTTCTTCTCTCCACGGCAAGATCCATATGCCGGCCCACCCTCGCTAGAGGCGAGAGCAGCACTACCGCCAATGTCGCGAGTTCGGGAGTCACTGGCTGCGAGCCGCTTGCGATTATGGCCGCGCCAACGACCGCGCCCGCTCCCACGACTTCGTTGTCTGGAAGGTTTGCTCCTATGTTTATTCCGCCCAGCCAGAGAAGCTCCAACAAGACTCCCAGCAAGAGGCCGGAGGGTAGATCTCCCAGCAAGAAACCGAGAATAGCCCCTGTAACGATCGGACGCGACAGCATCGCTTGGAGCACGGCCTTGCGTTCTATCTGACCCGCGTAAGCGACCAACGCCACAATCAAGATGCTCGTCCAGAACGCCATGTTTTCAGGTCATCAGAGGTGGGTTTGAGCAAAACACCGACCAAAGTCGATGGCTTCAGGGATAGAACCCCAGGAGTATGGGCCTCGATGCTCGTCAATCCTCAAAGGTCGTTTCCTGGCCCACCTTGCTCGAGGTAACGGGTTCGGGCCTCTTCTACGGCCAAGGGGGAATGGCTTGGAAGGCCCCGCACCTCCACGTTGAAGCCCTGCTCGGCGAGCCCGGCGAGCAAGTCAATCTCCTCCTCGGATAGGTGGATCCCTGGAGTGATCGGCCTCGTCCCTGGCCTGTCGTGGACTACACCCACGTTTACTACCAAGCTGTCGAACGCGACCTCGAGATGCTCAACCAAGTGGACCGCCATCTCGACGCTGGCTACAAGGACGAGAACCCGCTCGTCGTTTCCAAGGATGGTTCGGTCCGCCTCGTTGGGATCGACGACGGTCAATGTCACGTTTGGAGGTAGCGCCAATTGCATCGCGCCCTTCGCAAGCCGGCTCATGGCCGTCCCCTCATCCACGACCACGATAGAGTCGATCCGTAGCGCCGGAAGCCAGGTTTCGACGACTTGTCCGTGAACTAGCCGGCTGTCGATACGAAGAGTGGTGGGGCTCATTCTTTTCTCTTGGGCGGCTCGTTGCAGCAGGGATCCGTCACTACTCGTATCGAGCGCTTTCCCAGGGCGGCTATCTGCTCTGCTCGCTCGTGGAGAGATCGCTCATCGGCGGCCCTAATGAAGGGCAGCTTGACAAGCATGGATAGATTCACTCCCGTTACAACCTCGGCATCGTGACCGCTAATGCATCCAACGCATATGCTGCAAGGTGTTCCACCGGGGAGATCCACGAGAAAGAGCGTCCCGTTGCCCTCATCCACTGCTTCCATGGCGGCTTCCACCTTGGATTGGGCCTGCTCTGGTCCATCGGAGGGCTCGAGACCGACCGCTTGCGTCGCAGGCAGCTCTCCTACGATCGTGTGGGCGGCGTCCAAGAGCGCCTGGGCAAGATTTCCGTGGGTAACGATTACGACGGCGACCATGGCAGTCTCTCTGGCGAACCTCTATCTACCACCGCCGGGCTTACTTGGCCATGTCTCTGTGGCGGACTCCGACGGTGTTGTTGCCGAGCGTCGTTTCGAAATGAGTTCCAAGATGACTTGCCAGAGCTACCGAGCGGTGCCTGCCACCGGTGCATCCAATGGCGACCGTTAGATGTGCTTTCCGTTCGCGGCGGTACAAAGGGATGAGCCAGGACATGAGGTCCTGTACCCTATGGAGGAAGGAGAGCGTCTCCTCCCGATCCAATACGTACTTTGCTACCGGCTCATCCAGGCCGGTATGGGGTCTTAGCTCGGGATCGAAATGGGGGTTTGGAAGGAAGCGGCAGTCGAGCACGATGTCGGCCTGGGGAGGAAGGCCGTACTTGAAGCCGAACGAAAGAAAGGTCACCGACATATCCACCTCACCGGCTGTGCCAGTGAAGCGGTCTTGTACTGCCGCCTTCAGCTCGTGCACGTTCAGGATCGAGGTGTCGACAATCTGATCCGCCAGCTCGCGCAGCTCGGCTAGTTTCCTTCGCTCGGCCGCTATTCCCTCCTCTATCGAGCCAGAATCGGCCAGAGGATGTCGGCGCCTTGTCTCGCTGTAGCGCCGAAGCAGAATCTCGTCGGATGCGTCGAGGAACAAAACATCTACGATATGCCCATCAGAGCGAGCCCTTTCGATTGCCGCGGGCGTCTCATGCAAGAGCTCTCCCTCGCGCGCATCCAGCACGAGGGCAAGCCTCGAGATGTCTTCCGTCGTGTGGGCGCCAAGCTCGAGCAGTCTCGGCAAGAGGAGTATGGGCAGGTTGTCGATGCAGAAGAAGCCGAGATCCTCGAGGGCGTGAAGAGCGGTGGACTTCCCGGAGCCCGAAAGTCCCGTCACAACGACTAGCCTTATGGGAGAAGTCATCAAATCAATCGCTCCAGAGACAGCTAATCTACTCGACCTCTTCACCGGGCGTTCTAGTGGAGGCAGCGAACCCCGCCTCGGAGATTGCGCGGTTCAGGCGCTCCTGAAAGGCGAAAGCAGAGTGATGTCCTTGCTGCTTGAGCAAATGGTTTCTTGCGGCGATCTCGATGATTGAGGTCATGTTGCGGCCTGGTCTAACGGGCATGATCAACAGCGGGACGGATATATCCAAGATCTCGTAAGTCCGCTCGTCTATTCCAAGCCGATCGTACTCCACGTCTGGATCCCACTCCACGAGCTCGACCACGATCTCGATCTTCTTTCGGTCTCTCACGGAGGCGATTCCGAACAGATCCTTGATGTTGATGATACCCAGACCACGGATCTCCATATGATGCTTGATGATCTCCGAGCCCTGGCCATAAAGGTTATTGCGCCTAAGCTTTACGTCGACGATGTCATCTGCGACTAGCCTGTGGCCACGAAGCACCAGATCGAGGGCGGCCTCGCTCTTTCCGATGCTGCTATGGCCAAGGATCAGCACTCCGACACCGAGGACGTCTATGAGGACGCCGTGAAGGCTAGTGGATGGCGCAAGGGCGTCCTCCAGGTATGCCGTAAGCCGTGAGATGAAGCTGCTGGAGAGCAGGGGCGTTTGCAGCACGGCCAGCCCAGCCCGGTCTGCTTCGTTCTTGAGTGCCTCTGGAGAGCGATAATCCTTCGTTATGACCAGCACGCAAACGCTGTTGTCCACCAAGCTGCGCACGGCCTGTCGGACATCTCTCTCCTCCATCTCTTGGAGGAAGGTCATCTCGGCGTTCCCGAATATCGCGATGCGGTCGGCATGGAGACCCCCTGTATGACCGACGAGCACGAGTCCGGGCTTCTGTATCCTGGCGGACGAGATATGGCGAGCAAGGCCGGTCTCGCCGCCGGCGACCTGCGATAGACGCAGCTCGCTTCCCTCCTCGAGCAGCTGGGAGACAGGAATGGTCAGCATCGACTGAATGGTAGCACGTGGGGAGCTAGAGGCTACTTCCCGTCATACAAAAGGGGTACATCACAATTCATTCGAGGCTCTTTTCGGCCTTTTCTATTACCTCGAGGATGTTGTCTGGACCCGAGGCCTCCATCAGCTCCGAGCGAACGTCGGGGTTTTGGAGTATTCGGCTGATGAGGGCTAGTGCGTCCAGGTGTACCCGAGAGGCAGCGGTGGGAGCGAAGAGCACGAAGAAGAGATGGGCGGGGCAGTCGTCCATCGAGGCAAAATCAACTCCCTCGCGGCTTCGACCAAAGCCGGTTACAAGCCCCTCGATTTCAGGCAGCTTGCCGTGAGGGATGGCAATGCCGTGGCCGATCCCCGTTGAGCCCAGTCGCTCTCTGTCGAGCAAGACTGACACCATTCTCGCGCGATCCAAGTCCGAGCGTTGCTCGGCGAGGCGGTCACAAAGCTCCGCCAGCGCGGACTTCTTGTCACGGGCCGTCATCTCGGAAACTATGACGTCCTCGGTCAAAAGGCTGCGAATCGACATTCTCGACTCCGGCAGTGGTTGCTGGATCGGTACCGTCTCTCACGCGAAGCGAGCTAAATCAAGTCCGATCTCCTGGATCCGTTTCTAGCTGCCGGTTGCTTCGATGAGGCCGATGTTCGAATCCTTGCGCCGGTAGATGATGTTTACCTGCTCTGTCTCCGCGTTTCGGAAGACCAAGAACTCGTTGTTCATTAGATCCATCTGCATCACTGCCTCATCGAGGCTCATCGGCTTGGCGAGGAACTCGTTACTCCGAATGATCTGAGGACCAGCAGGCTCTGGCTCGGCGGCGGGACGGGGCGGCTTCTTGGGTACTTCGGTCTTGGGTTCGGAAGCCTCGTAGCCAAGCTCCGTCTCCGGTACCAGCCCGGTCGGAGCAAGGACTCCGTAGCGTACCTTCAACGGTACGCCGCTCGCCGATGGTTTGTGACTCTTCAGCTTGTCCTTATACCGACGGAGCTGACGCTCGATCTTGTCGATTGCAAGGTCGAGTGCGGCATACATGTCGTTGTGCACCGATTTGCCGCGAAGGACGAGGTTGCTTTGATGCACGTGAATCTGTATGTCCGCGTGCATCTCGTGCCTTTCGGTGGAGAGCACCACGTGTGCCTCCATTGGGCGGTCGACGTACTTCTTCACCCTCTCGACCTTCTGATGCGCGTAGGTCTTCAGTGCGTCGCTGCTGTCGATGTTCCGGAAGGTTACGTCTAGCTGCATGGTCGCCATGTGTATTTGGCCTCCTTAGTAAAGGCGCCTACGTTTGGAGGAAGGAAGAATGCCGAGCTGATCTCGGTACTTCGCTACCGTCCTTCTTGCAATCTCGATCCCCTCCTTACAGAGGATCTCGACAATCTTCTGATCCGAAAGTGGCTTCTTGCTGTCTTCTTCGGCGACGAGTCTCTTGATCTTCGACTTGACCGCTTCACTCGCGAGATCACCGCCGCCGCTGTTGCTCGTTATCGCCGAGTTGAAGAAAAACTTCAGCTCGTAGATGCCTTGTGCGCAATGCACGTACTTGTTGCTCGTTACTCTCGAGACCGTGGATTCGTGCATCCCAATATCTTCAGCCACCTGGCGTAGAATGAGGGGCTTGAGATAACCGACGCCACGGTCGAAGAAGTCTCGTTGGAAACGGACGATTGACTCCGTCACCTTGTGGATGGTGCGCTGCCGTTGGTGAATCGATCTGATGAGGAACTGGGCCGAACGTAATCGCTCCTTGATGTAGTCCTTGGCCTCGCCGTTCTTGTTGCTCGAAAGAAGCGACCTGTAAGCAGAAGACACTCGAAGCTTGGAGAGACCGTCATCGTTCAGGACGGTGACGAGGTCGTCGCCGACCTTATGAACATAGACGTCCGGTGTGATGTACTGCGGGTCCGTGCCAGTGTACTGCCGGCCGGGCCGAGGCTCCATGTCTTGGATGACTTGTATCGCCTCTATGACGGCGGGCACGCTCATATCCAAGGCCTTGGCGATTGCCTGAGGGTTTCGGGACTCGACCTGCTTCAAATGGTTGCGAATGATCTCTCCGACAAGAGTGTCCTCCTCGCCCATCGCTCGAGCTTGGATCAAGAGACACTCACGCAGGTCCCTGGCCGCAACGCCCAGCGGATCGAGATGTTGCACCTTTCGCAGGGATCTTTCGGCCACCGTCAGGGAGACTCCAGTGGCATGAGCACAGTCGATCAGCGGATCCCCGTCATTGCCTGGCAGCTTGAAGTAACCGTCGTCATCCAGGTTACCTATGATGAATGTGGCGGCCTCGACCTCATCATCGGTAAAGCTCGAGAGGCGTACCTGCCAGATGAGGTGCTCGAAGAGGTTGGCGCTTCTTGTAAGGGTCTGCTCCACCCCTGGCAGCTCGTCCGTATCCGGTCGCACGGATGGTCCCGACGGGGGAGCGAGCTGTTGATAGTTCTCGAGGTAGCCCTCCCAGTCGATATCTTCCCCGGCGCTTCCCGCTTTCTGGTCGGTCAGCGTTTCCTGGGTCTCCTGATCTCGTGGACGGCTCTCTTCGGGCAGATCGTCCATCGTGCGACCCACCGCCTCCCGGGCCGCCGCCTCGATGTCCGCCTCGGAGTGCTCTTCGAGCAGAGGGTTCTCCATCATCTCCTCGCGGACGAGGTCCGTCAGCTCCAACCGGGAGAGCTGGAGAAGCTTGATGGCCTGCTGCAACTGGGGTGTCATCACCAGTTGTTGAGCCATCTTGAGCGATTGCTTTAGCTCGAGCGCCAACTATCGCCTCCAATTCCGAATGCTAGACCACTCACGGCCTGGGATCCAGCGCGAAGCGTTCTCCCAGGTAGATTGATCGAGCTTTCTTGCTGCTTGCCACCTCCGCCGGGGTGCCGACGGTCAACACGCATCCCGCGTTCAGGATGGCGGCTCTATCGCAGATATCCAGGGTTTCGTGAACATTGTGATCGGTGATTAGTACGGCTATGCCGCGTTCCTTCAGGCCGGCGATCAGGAGCTGCAGGTCGCCCACCGCGATGGGATCGATGCCGGCGAAAGGCTCGTCGAAAAGAACTACCCTTGGTCCGGGGATCAGGCTGCGGGCCACTTCGGCCCGGCGCCTCTCACCTCCCGACAGGGTTTCTCCAAGGCTGTCGGCCACCTTTCCCAGGTCGAACTCCGCTATGAGCCCTTCCGCTCTTCCGGGCCGCTCCGTGCGCGGCACTTTGGCGACCTCCATCACGGCCAAGAAGTTCTCCCGCACCGTGAGCCTTCGAAAGATCGAGGCCTCTTGAGGCAGGTATCCTAGGCCCAACCTCGCTCGGCGATGCATGGGCAGCAGGGTCACATCCCTTCCATCCAGAAGCACTCGCCCCGCGTCGGCGCGAACTCGCCCCGAGATCATGTTGAACGTGGTCGTCTTGCCGGCGCCGTTTGGTCCGAGGAGGCCAAAGATCTCTCCCGGCGCAACCTCGAAGGAGACCGAATCGACTACTCGGCGCCTACGGTAGGACTTGATGAGCCCATCGGCGGCGACGACCGGTGTGTCGGATCGGGTGGTCGGCCCAGAGCTGTTTGCCTCATTCGTCATTCGGTCCCCCCGGTCGTGGGAGAA
>SKWY01000200.1 GCA_007128675.1 Deltaproteobacteria bacterium
CGGCACCGAGCCGAGTCGACATCATCTCTCCAGTCGCCAGGATCCTAGCCTTCAAACTGGGGCTAATTTCCTCCACAAGCGCGGCCCCCTGCGACAGCCGCACCAGCTGCTCGATGTCCTCGGCGAGAATTGCAGTCCCATCGAGATCGAGGCTCGAGGACAGCTCGATATGCCGAGCAATAATCCCATCCACTTCATGATGATGCTCGCCTTTGGTGGCCTTCTCTATGACCCTTTCGAGGCTATCGGAGATTCCGGAAAGCGCAGAGCAAACCACCAGGGGGCGCGCGCCCTCGGCGAGAACTCGCTCGATTTGCCGTGCTATCGTATCCCAGCTCTCCTTGGACGATACGCTCGTTCCGCCAAACTTGAGAACAATCCAACTCGAAGTGTCTTTCATTTAGGTGCCATTGTTTGCTGATTAGCAGAACCCCCGAAGGATGCATCGAAACCATACGGGTAGAAGAGGCTTTTGCAAACGGGTCTCAAATAGCCGTACTCTACCGGGAGTCTTCGGGAGCTCGTATGCCAGCGCCTCCGCGAACGAGGCAGATCCTCGAAGGCTCGACGCGTTTTGACGAAGAACGCTCTGCGCTGCTAGATTCATCCACGTAGGGTCTGGGGTTCAACTAGCTCGCACCTGTTCTCGAACTCTCTCGGGAGGCCACCCATCCACACGCGCATGAAATGGACCTGTCCCTTCCTGGTCTTGCTGCTTTGCTTTGCCGGCACCACACAGGCCAATGCCGAAGGAGAGGCTGACAGCCGGGACTGCACCTACATGTTCGGTCGTTGCGTCGAGCCCATGCAAGTCCTCCTCGACAAAAAGGAGCTTGCTCGCCTCCTCGACCCAGAAACCGTTCCCAAGACGCCAGCCCATAGCGTCGGGATCAATCTAGTAACAGGCGAGAAGAAGCGTGAGCCACCTTCTCTACCCAGCTCGACATCCGGCCCAATATCTCACAGCCTATCCGAAGCCGACTACCTTTCGAAGTATCTACAGCCCGACACGACGCCAAAGTCCTTATCTAGGGTAACAAGACCGTGGATGAACTCGTTTTGGGGCACTTCCGTGAAGCTGATTATGGAGTGGTCGAACGGCGCCCTAGGTGGCTGCTCCGGCGTCATTCTCGGCAACCAGACCGTCCTGACGGCGGGCCACTGCGTGTACTCCCACGACGGAGATGGATGGGCCGACACCGTCTATGTTTTCCCGGCCATGGACGGAGTCTCCGACTACTCCGGCCCCATCACTCCATGGGGGCAGCTGATGGCAACTCAAGTGGTGTCCAACTCCTGGTGGGTGGATCATCATGATTATCGTGGCGATACCGCTGTATTGACTCTTTGCAGCACCATAGGTTCTCACACGGACTGGCCGGACATTACCTGGGGAGGAACCAACTACAGCGGAGTCATCAACATCGGAGGATATCCGGGAGATCCTTACGATGGCCTCACTCTCTACCAAGGCAGTGGAGAAATCTGGGAGATTGACGAGTATCTGGTTTGTCACGGTTCCACGGCCTATGGAGGCATGTCGGGCGGACCGACTTACTTCCATTTCGGCGGTGAAAGACAAGTCACGGCCGTAACGTCGTACGGAGTTCCCGATCACGACCTTATTTGGACTTGCTCCGCCAGAATCATCGAACTGACCGATACGCAGATCGCAAACTCGGAAGCACACGCCGCTTCGCCGCTAACGGATTACTGGACCTGCCCGTTGAGTCAGTACTACGCCGGGGACGGATGTGACTGTAACTGCGGTCGCTGGGACGTGGACTGCGAGGATCCGGCCCAGGCTGTCTCGAACTGTCCGGCATCTAACTACGCTTGCGACTACCCCGATACCTGTCGCTGCCTAAGACAATGCTCCGGCAGGGAGTGCGGCTCCGATTCTTGTGGTGGATCATGCGGCACATGCACCGAGCATCAGAACTCATACTGTAATGAATCAGGTCAGTGTGCTTGCTCGCCGAGCACCTGTGAAAGCCTCGGAAGAGAGTGCGGAAGCCTCGACAATGATGGATGCGGAGGACCTCTGGAATGCGGGGACTGTACCGAGCACGCCAACTCCTACTGCGATGAATCGGGTCAATGTGCCTGCTCTCCCGATTCATGCCTTGACCTTGGTGCCGATTGCGGCTCGATTCCAGATGGATGCGGGGGAGCTCTCGAGTGCGGAACTTGCACCGACTACCTCAATTCCTACTGCAACGAGTCCGGTCAATGTGCCTGCCTTCCCGACACCTGCGCATCTCTCGGCCTAGAATGCGGAGATGGCGATGACGGCTGCGGCACCCCCCTCGAATGCGGTTCGTGCTCGGACGGTTACGTCTGCCGGGCAGGTCGATGTCTGCACGAGGATGACACTGGTTCGAATGGTGAGGATCCCTTCGAAGGGCTGGAGCCTTCCGACGATATGAACATAGTTGGGAGTTGTGGCTGCGCCGCTGCCAGTCCAGTCAGTTTTCTTCTTGGTATCGTGCTGACCTTGCTGGCCATGGTCCTTCTGCCCTCCGCTCCCTCCGTCCGTGACCGAACCGTCA
>SKWY01000162.1 GCA_007128675.1 Deltaproteobacteria bacterium
CTAAGCGCCGGGAGCCGGTTTCCGAGCCCGTGTGGCGCACCCACGCCAGTGCGGAGCCCACGGATCGGAGACCGGACTGCCGGTCGCTTCGGGAGGAGGGCAGCTACAGGCGCACCGTAGCGGCTCCACGCAAAGACAAAGCAGGACAGCTCAAGGTGAACCGGTAGCAGCTCAACACGGAAACGAATCAGGACAGCTATTTTACCCGACAGCAGAGGTCAACGGTCCATCCCGTACCGAGGGTTCTGCCAGCGCCGGACGGCTCTGGTGTGGCAGGCGTAGTCGACGCAGAACTCGTGGGTCCCGTCGTTTCGCGATACGAAAAAGTAGTAAGGGCAGTCGGGCGGGTTCAATGCTGCCTTCAGGGCCTCGAGGCCCGGTGATGCGATGGGGCCGGGCGGCAGGCCCCTCATCGTGTATGTGTTGTAGGGGTGTGGTGTCTCGAGGTCGTTGCGCGTCAGCCGGCCGTCCCATTCGCCATGCCGGAGAATCTTCGCGTAGATCACCGTGGGGTCGGTCTGTAGCCTCCAGTTGTCTTGCAAGCGGTTGTGGAACACGCAGGAGATCTTGGGCCTCTCGTGAGCTTGACCCGTTTCCTTCTCGATGATGGAAGCGAGCGTCACGGCTTCATGGCGCGAAAGCTCGATCCCCTCTCGTCTCTGAGCTTCGGCGGAGCGCCAGGCCGACTGGAAATGGGAGACGCCACCCTCGATTATTCGCCGAGCGGGAAGACCCTTTGGCAGATGATAGGTGGTCGGAAAGAAGTAGCCCTCGAGGGAGTCGGCCTCGATGCCCAGGCTGCTCACGAAGTCTCGATCAAAAACAAGATCGAGCAGCTCCTTTGCGCTGGCGACACCAGCCTCCTCGAAGAGGGGCATCATCTCGTCGAGCCGCAGGCCTTCGGCCACGGTGATTCGGTAGGTTCTCACGCGGCCGGCGATGATATCCTCCAGGATTTCGCCAGGTCGGTGTGGGCCTTCGAAGAGATACTCGCCGGCTCTTATCCTGGGGCCCGCCTCTTCTACTTTGTGGGCCCAAAGGTAGAACACGCTGCCCACGACCGGTAGCGAGACGTCTTCGATGAGGCCGGCCTCCTCGAGCTGGCGGCCCAGAGCCCGCAGGCTAGTCCCTGGCTTCACATCGATTGCCGCCTCGCCGTCAGGAGGAGTAATCGGCGTGGAGAGAAAGTCTCGATATTGACCATAGCCCCAGAGTGCCGCTCCGCCGCCGGCAAGGACGACTAGAAGAAAGAGAAGTAGGGCGATGAGGAGTAGTCGTTTCATGAGATCGATGGGTGGCTTGTCTGGGATTGGCCTGGGAGCGCCGCTCATGCCTCGAGAGCGCGGCGCTGATGCAGGGTAATTTCTGGGCTCGATCCGGGTCAATGGCGCCGGGGCTTCAGGGCGGCAGGCTCGCCGTGTCCTAGGCCCGCTTCTCTTGCCAATCGGTCGTTCTCGGTTCGGTCTTGGTGCCGGACCGAAGGTCCGAAAAACGAGCCAGGCAAGGGAGGGGTTTCACGTGATTTCAGTACCTTGGCTCTTGGCACACTAGCCGCACAACAACTTGTCACGCCCGGGGACGAATGGTTCGGCTCAGGCGAAAAAGCTGCTTTCGAAACAAGGGCCACAGGCTCGGTGGAGGACAAGATGAACATCATGAACGCTCTTACGCGCATGGATCCGAGGACGATGATTAGCGACCTGGTTCAAGACACCGTCCAGCGAATGACTGGCAGGGAGGAGCTCGGCAAGCTCGCGGGAATATTCGTGGACCTGAAGACCGGCAACTATCTTGGCGCGCTGGGGCGAAAAGCCGACCTGGCTTTCTCTTCCGCGAGTGATTTCGAGGTTCGGGCCGAGCTGAAGTGGGGTCCTGGGGCTCATCTCATCATTTGTGGAAACCCCGCTGCCGTTGCCGAGAGCTGTCCGGGACCGGGAAAAGACATATCCGTCGAGTTCAGCTACGGCTTTGGCCTATTTGGCTGGAGCGTGAGCTTCTCCTTTGGCAATGGCGGAGGATGTGAGCCTCCTCCAGCGGCGAGCCCCGAGATGAGGAGCATTCTCGATGATCCGAGCTTGAGCCTGGAGGCCAAGGTCGCTCTTCTCTTCGCCCAGATAATCGATGATCTCGATAGTCAGGTGGACGGCAAGCTGCGCGCTCTCGAGGATTCCTCCAGAGCACAGGAACTCGACAAGGCCGACGGAGGCGATGGCGAGGCCGCCGCGAACGACTTCAACCGCATTTCCACCGAGGTGCAGATGCTGATGCAGAAGCGCAGCCAGATGTACGGCCTGCAGTCGAACATGATGAGCATGTTCAACGACGTCTCGATGCAAATCATCAGCAATGTACGATGAGGGAGAGGACAATGAGCCATACGCAAAGAAATAGTTTCCATGAGATGACCACCCAACCTCGCCCAGTCGTCAACGAGCAGGATCGGGCTCTTCTACGCCGCTTCGTCAGAGGCGAGATCACCTTCGCGGAGCTGGAGGGGATGACGGCCGAAGATGCTTTGGCCCTAGCCGAGACGGGTCATGGTTTCTTCAAGTCCGGGCGTATCGAAGAAGCCCGCACGATCTTCGAAGGGCTGGCGGCGGTGAACCACCTTGATCCTTATCCCCGGCAGGTCCTCGGCGCGATCTGTGAGCGCGAGCAGGAAACCGAGCAAGCGCTTCGTCATTACGATGTCTGTCTCTCCCTCCATCGCGACAATCCCTGGGTGCTCGCCAGGAGGGGAGAGATTCGCGTCAGGTCTGGCGAGCTACATGCGGGCGTCGAGGATCTCGCCCGGGCATGTGAGCTGGATCCCAAGGTCAGCCTGATGACGACAGCGCGAGCCCAGCTCATTCTCTCCAGCCTGGTCGACGCGGCGGCCGATGGCGCCGATGAATCCTCCGGTGCCTAGTGCTGCTCGTATGGGTCGCGGCGGTGCTCGTCCCAAGCACGGGCTGCCGCGCTCGGCCCTTTTTGGCTGCCTTCCGATTGACTTGATGGGCGCCGAAGCGTAGAAAACCAGAGGGCTCGGGACGATTGTCCGGGCCCTCGACGTTCCTACATTCGAAAACACACACTAGCGCCCCGGATCCGGCTGCCGTAAGAGCGAGCATGCTGGGCCGAAAGCTTCGGACAGAGTGGCCCTCTGCTTCGTATCGAGCACTCTTCCCTATCCAGCCATGGACAGGGAGAGAGATGTGAAGCGGAAGCTGCTTTCGCTGAAGCATATGGGTAAGAGGAGAGAGGCATGGCCCTCCACCAGAGCAGGAAGGCAGAGATTATCGAGGAGTTCAAGACCCACGACGGCGACACCGGTTCTCCCGATGTCCAGATAGCTCTTCTCACGGAGCGGATTCGCTACCTGACGGAGCATTTCAAGACCCACAAGCAGGACCATCACTCCCGTCGCGGCCTGCTCAAGCTAGTTGGGCAGAGACGACGGCTGCTCGAGTACCTGCGCAAGCAGGATCTCGCCCGGTTCAAGAAGATAGCAACAACCCTGAAGATCCGGACACGCTAGCATTCGGATCGGGTGAGCCCGCCTGATTGGCTCGTTCATTCAAGCGGGCTCGCCAGCAGTCAATTCGAAAAGAAAGAGTAGTTCGCGTCTTACGCGCGCGGCTTCCGAGGAGAGGCCCAGCCTTCGGTTTTTGTTCGAGCCCGCTGAAGCACTTTGCTTTTTCAGCGTGCTGGAACAGGAACTGAAGCCCTTCTGGGTCTCCATATGGTGGCTAACCGCGAAGGACGCGCCAAATGACCAATTGGTGCCCCGTCGATTTGACGGCGGTATCCCCATAAGAAAGGTGTCTCCCGCAAGGAGATATCTTCAGGAGAAAAAAGAAATGCCAAGACCAGAAGGCCTCACCCTTACAACGATGGTAGGCGATCGTGAATTTTCCATGAGCACTGGACGATACGCCAAGCAGTCAGCCGGTTCGGTCTGGGTTCGTTACGGCGACAGCGTGATAATGATAAACGCCAACCGCGAGCCCAAACCCAAGGAAGGCGCCGACTTTTTGCCTCTGACCGTCAACTACGAGGAAAAGCTGGCGGGTAGCGGCCGAATTCCAGGGTCGTTCTTTCGGCGCGAGGGAAGGCCCACCGAGAAGGAGACCCTTACCTCTCGAATAGTGGATAGGGCCATCCGCCCTCTCTTCGACGAAGGCTGGGCCCACGAGACTCAGGTGATAGCGAGCGTTCTTTCCTTCGATAACGAGAACGAGCCGGACAGCCTCGCTCTCACCGGCGCCTCCGCGGCCCTATGCATCAGTGATATTGCCTACCGAGTCCCTATAGCGGGCGCTAGAATCGGGCGAATCGACGGCGAGCTGATAGTGAACCCCACCTTCGAGCAGCGCGACAAAGGCGATCTCGACCTGTTCGTTGCCGCGAGCCGGGACGCCATCGTGATGGTGGAGGGTGGCGCCGAGGAGCTGGGCGAGGACGTGATGGTCGAGGCTCTCGAGCTAGGCAAGCGCTCCTGCCTTCCTCTGATCGAGATTCAAGAGGAGCTGATGGCGAAGGTTGGGAAGGAGAAGCTGCCGGTTGTCAAGACGGAGCTGCCGAAAGAGATCGAGGATGAGGTTCGGGAGTTCGTATGGCCAAGGCTCAAGGAGGCTTTCGGTATTGGCGAGAAGATAGAGCGATACGCCGCTCTTGGTGAGCTCAAGCAAGAGTTCCTCTCTCACTTCACCGAGAAGCTTGGAGAGGAAGTCTTTGCCGAGAAGGAGAGCTTCTACAAGCAGGCCTACTCCAATGCCAAGTACGATTTCCCACGTCGCATGATCCTCGAGGAGAAGCGGCGCATTGGCGACCGAGGCCCAAGCGATGTTCGAGAGATCTGGTGCGAGGTCGGAGTGTTGCCGCGGGTTCATGGCTCGGCGATCTTCACGAGAGGAGAGACTCAGTCTCTCTGCTCCGTGACGCTCGGGACCGGACAGGACGAGCAGCGCATCGAGGGCCTCTCCGGAATGTCGTTCAAGAACTTCATGCTGCACTACAACTTCCCTCCGTACTCGGTAGGTGAGGTTCGAAGGTTCATGGGTGTTGGCCGGCGAGAGGTCGGTCACGGGGCTCTCGCGGAACGAGCGGTGCAGAACGCCATTCCCCACAAGGGAGAGGGTTTCCCGTACACCGTGAGGGTGGTCTCCGACATTACCGAGTCGAATGGCTCGTCCTCCATGGCAACGGTTTGTGGCTCGACCCTGGCCTTGATGGACGCTGGCGTGCAGATCAGCTCTCCTGTCGCCGGGATCGCAATGGGGCTGATCATGGAGGGCGATGATTATGTGGTTCTCTCGGACATCCTCGGCGACGAGGATCATCTTGGAGACATGGACTTCAAGGTCTGCGGAACCGAGAAGGGCATCACCTCCATCCAGATGGACATCAAGTGTCCCGGTCTAACCCGAGAGATCATGTCGGAGGCGCTCCATCAGGCGCGCGAGGGAAGGCTCCACATCTTGAAGGAGATGGCGAAGACAATCGCGGAGCCGAGGCCGGAGCTGTCGCAGTGGGCCCCTCGAATCGAGACGATCAAGGTGAAGCCCGAGCGGATCAAGGACATCATCGGCCCCGGTGGAAAGATTATTCGCGATATCACCGCCCGTACGAACACCAACATCGAGATCGAGGATAGCGGCTCCGTCCATATCGCTTCTCCCAACGCGGCGGACGTGGAGGCGGCGATCAAGCTGATCAGGGAGCTGACGGCAGAGCCCGAGATCGAGAAGGTCTATCTGGGTACGGTACGAAAGATCATGGACTTCGGCGCATTCGTCGAGATTCTGCCCGGGACCGATGGCCTCGTACATATCTCCGAGCTCTCCGACAAGCGAGTCGAGAAGGTGACCGACGTCCTCAACGAGGGCGATGAGGTCCTGGTCAAGGTGCTCTCCATCGATCGCCAAGGGAAGATTCGCCTCTCACGAAAGGCGGCACTTGCCGAGACGGCCGAGGGAGGCTCGACGGAAGAGACCGGCGAAAAAGAGGACGCGGGCGAAAGGGAACGCGGAGCGGAGAAGGCCGAGGGCCGCGGCGACAGGTCGGCTAGGCGCGAGCGTCGAGACGGTGACGACGATGGTGATGGGAAGCAGCGCCAAAGGCGCCGCCGCCGCAGGGGCGGCGACCGTCCTCGCCAGGGCTCCGAGGCGGACGGCGAAAAGCACGAAGGCCGCTCACAAGCCGATAAGGGCTCCGAGCGGCCGGCCGAGGATTGATTCCGGGTAATCGCGGCCTGTCCACCGCTGCCCTTGGGATGCCTACGCGTACTTGGCGCTCACTCCCTTGGCCCTCCTTTAGAGGCGCCGTGGGAGCGCGCCGCCCTCGGGGTGGGGCCCGCGAGCTCCGGATGTGCGGGCCTTATTGCGTTGCCTCGCGGCGGCATTTTGTGAGTGTCCCGGGTTGATACGGCTCACCAGGGCCGGGCGTGATCCTGTGTCGCTCCCGGCTTTCGTGGCGACATGGTCGCTACTCTTCCCTCATCCTAGAGAGCGGGGCCTGGAAGCGTGAGTCGGCTACCGACCGATCCTCGGTGTTATCGTCCAGCCAGCCGGCCCTAGACTTCGGATGCGCGTCGAATTTGGGATGATAGGGTTTGATATCTATTAGAGGCGTGTCATTCAGGATATCCACGTCCGAGACATGGAGGATTCCGCCCTCTCGCCCCAACAGCCTCACGACGGAAATGCCTATGGGATTCGGCCGGCAGGGAGCACGAGTGGCAAATAGGCCCCGTTCCTGAACGTCCATGTATGGAACTACCCTCGGACGGAAGGGCGCCGCCTTGTCCATCCAGTAGAGCAGCCATATGTGCTCGAAGCCTTCGATGTCCTCGAGGGCGCCGATATAGGGCTCCTCCACGATGATCCGGCCCTTCACATCCTTTGCAAAGGAAGGCTGGATAGGTGTGCCTCGCTGCTCCACGAAAGGGGTCTGCACTCGGCCGATAATCTCGAGCCGGGCCTCGAGAATTCTTTGATTTTCGGGATTCACGTCATCATCCTCTTTGAAAAGAGATCGAGGCTTTCCCTGGTCTGAAGCCATTATTCCGAGAACCGAGCTGGCTCCGGTGGCATCGATGCCAAGGCATACACGCTCTCTCTGCCGCTGTTGGCTTCAGAAAAATATGACCATATGTCGGAAAACGAAACAAGGGCTGGGGCCGAATCGGGATAGGAGTCATGGGCAAGTCTGCCGTGCGCGGGCGGAATCGCGCCGTGCCGGCCTCTCGAGGAGGGACGGCGCTTGAGGTTTGTCGTGCGCGGGCGGAATCGCGCCGTGCCGGCCTCTCGAGGAGGGACGGCGCTTAAAGTTTGTCGTGCGCGGGCGGAATCGCGCCGTGCCGGCCTCTCGAGGAGGGACGGCGCTTAGTGTTTGTCGGGCGCGGTTGGGAGCGGGGAAAAAAGCGAGCGCGAGAGAAGGGGCTTTGCAAACCCCGGCTTGACATGATCTCCTTCTCCGTCTGTATTGCCGGAGTACTGGTTGGGGAGAGCCGCGTCCGTTTCTCTAGTCCTCGCCCGAGGTTCACCCGGACGCTCTTGGACGGGCGGTGCTTCCATTGCTCTTCCCTCTTGAAGAGGAGGCAAGAAAGTGATCAGCCACAAGGGGCAGCCCCTATTACAGCCGGAGACGGATTCAGGAGAACCGGGGCCTCCGAGGGAGGTGTGGGGGAGCAAGCTTGGTTTCGTACTCGCGGCGGTCGGCAGTGCGGTGGGCCTGGGGAATATGTGGCGCTTTCCCTATATAGCCGCCGACAGTGGAGGGGCGGCCTTCGTGGTCCTCTATATTTTGCTGCTGCTCTTCATCGGCCTTCCCGTTCTTCTGGCGGAGCTTGCCATTGGAAGGAGCACCCGCCTGTCGCCGATAGGGGCCCTTCGAGCGAGCGGTGGCAAGAGGTGGGCGCCGCTTGGAATGCTATTTGTGGCCACCGGCTTCTTGATCCTCGCCTACTACTCGGTGATAGCCGGCTGGACCGTGCGCTACGCCATCGATGCCTTGGTGACCGGCTTCCCCGCCGATCCGGGGGCCCGCTTCGGAGAGATCGCGTCGGGAGGCGGCGCTGTATTCTTCCATCTTCTCTTCGTGGGGATCACCGCTCTGATCGTGATGGGAGGAGTGAAGAAGGGCATAGAGCGGGCGGCAGTGATTCTCATGCCCACGTTGATCCTCATTCTGCTCGGTATAGCTATCTGGGCAGCGACTCTCGATGGCTGCCGCGAGGGATACGCGTTCTACCTTCGGCCTTCCGTGGATGACCTGCTCAATCCAAGCATCCTCGCTCGCGCGGCCGGGCAGGCCTTCTTCTCCTTGAGCCTCGGCATGGGGGCGATGCTCACCTATGCCTCCTATCTATCGAGACGCGAGGACATCAACGGCGAAGCCTGCGTCATCGCCGGTGCCGACTTCGGGATAGCGTTCGTCGCCGGCCTAGCCATCTTCCCGATCATCGCGGCATTGAGCCTCTTTGGAGATGTAGGCGAGAGCACCATCGGCGCTTTGTTCATCGCGTTGCCCACGGCCTTCGAAGCCATGGGAGGTGTGGGAAGAGCGGTGGGCATTCTCTTCTTGGTGGCGCTCGTGGTTGGCGCGTTGACAAGCGCCATCTCTTTGCTGGAGGTCGTCACTTCCTCGGTAATGGACGAGCTGAAGGCCTCGAGGCGCAAGGCGGCGCTTCTGACCGGAGGAGCTATTGCTCTGATCGGCATCCTGCCCGCTCTCTCACTGGGCGCCCTCGACATCATGGACCACCTGGCCGGCGATGTCTTCTTGGTCTTCGGCGCCCTCTTGTTGGCGCTTTTCGTGGGGTGGAGGATGAAGGGGGCTACCGACGAGCTGAGCGTGGGCAGCCGGCCGATCTTCGTAAGGCTCTTGCCCTTGTGGCGCTTCTTGCTCCGCTTCGTGATTCCTCCGGTGCTCTTGATAGTCTTCTTTACCAGTGTGATGGCCGCGCTGAAGGCTCTTGGCATCATGGCCGACTGAAGAAGAGACTGGACCTAGCCGCGCAGCATCACCCTGCCCGATCGACGCCTTCCGCTCTCGCGATAGGGATGGCTCGCAGCACCTCTCTTGCGGGCACGAAGCCTGGAGGAAGACCTTGGAGCAGTCGACCGATTTCGTGGCGTAGGCTCTCTATGTCTCGTGTGTAGACATCCCGTCTTTCGCCTCCAGCTATCTCTAGCTGGTGATGCCTGAAAGCAAGAAGCGTGGCTGCTCTGATGTATGGCTCGTGGGGAACATTCCCTGGCAGCCAGCCCTTGCGACGCCGCTTCGACCAGTAGGGTATTATCTCCGCATGCTCGATGGGGAGCACGCCGCGGACCGCCTCGTCTCTAAGATGGCGGCGAATCAGAGCGTGCTCCCGCGCAAGAGACATCTGCGTGATCACGAGCATCAGCGCCGTCGTCCCCGCCACGAGCCCCATCCCGAGGATAATGGGAATGGGTCCAAGGCTCCCTATGGAACCAACACCCGAGGAGGCTATGGCAAGTCCGTTCCAAATAGCGTGGTTCAGGACGGCGAGCCCGTAGCCAAGGCCGATCCCGACCACCCACCTTTTCGAGCCTTTCCTGTGACGAACCCAGCCGATGCACATCCCGAGCAAGGCGCTGGAGATGCAATGGACCATGGAGCTGAAGAGGGTTCGCACTACTATCGTGCCCATCAAGGCCTCTGGACCCGCAACCGCCGCCATCACGTAGTAGAGAAGGTTCTCCACCGTCGCGAAACCCAGGCCCACCGCCGCTCCGTATATCAGCCCGTCGGTCTCATTGTCGAAGTTCTTGTTCAGTATCAAGGGAAGGAAGACGAGCCCTTTGGTCAGCTCTTCCACAAGCGGCGCGAAAACCACGATGTCGAAGATCTGCCCGGCGGTGGGACCGGTGACGACATGGGCGATTATCGACAAGGGCGCAGCCAGAATCATGGCCAAGAAGGTGCTTCCCAGCGCTCCA
>SKWY01000327.1 GCA_007128675.1 Deltaproteobacteria bacterium
CATCGCCACCAGCGAAGTACAGCGCCCGAGCAAGGTGATCAACGGCCTCCTCCGCCCTCCCCCTCCACAAGCAACAATGGGCAAGCTGGTAATAGAGCAAGGGAGATGAACGCGCTTCCTCGAGCCCCCGTCGCAAAGAACGATCCACTCTCCACAAGGTGACCTCTTCGAACGGAAACAACTGGCCGTGCTTCAAAGTGAGATGAGCCCAGAGGGCCAACGTACCCGTATCGGCGTACCTACCTCCCCCGCCGGCAAGGTTTGCAAAACGCCGAGCCTCGCGGATCAGCTTGGCTTTCGAGTCAGTCTTCTCGGAACGAATCAAGGCGAGCTGGGCCAAGTGCTTGTTGACTACGCGGTGGCCTATACGATCCCTGGTCCAGAGAGGCAGGCGTTCCAAGACCGATCTCGCACCATCGAAGTCCCCATCATGAAGGCGCTCCATGAAATAATGTATGCCCAATGAGGCGAACCCCTGGTCGATCTCGCCCTCCTGCGCGGGGTCTATGATCTGGTCCACCTCTTTCTCCTTTCCAGCCCGAACCAGATCTTGCGCCCGCCATATTGGGGCCAAGGCCGCCTCGTCAACAGGCCTCGTCCAAGCATCGGGCTCGAACCAGGGAGGATAGCCTCCCGGCTTCCAGGTCGAGGCCGGCGAGATAGGAGGGGCGACTTCCGGGCCGGTCGACTCCCCATCATTGGCTGGGCACTTGCCCAAGTTCCTTGGCAGGCCCGCTCTATAGATCTCCCCTAGCTCGTCCAGAAAGCCTCGGTGATCGAAGGTTCCTAGCTTGGCTGGCGCAAGACCACGCTTCCTGGCCGCGGCGCGTCGAACCTTATGCACGGTCCAAAGCACAAAGAGGTACACAGCCACCGCAAGCAGAATCCATTGTCGTTGCGTCATCTCTCTATCCGATAACCCAAGGAGCCCCCGAAACCCCCGAGCTGCCCAGTCACGTCCGGCCTATCCCGACCTCGTTCCTGGAGGGCATGAACATACGTGATAGCCAGTGTCAAATGGCCGGCACCTGCGTAGCGTCCAATCCACAATCGAGCACCCCAAGCAGGAAGAACTCCATCAACCGATACATCCTCACCTCTAGCCAACTCCAATTGTCCAGGCACCATCATTAGACCCGCCCCTCCCTCGAACCCAATACCCCAGGGATCCGGACGAAACTGACCCGAGCAGGTCGCGAGAATAGGCACCGACATAAGGGTTGCCTCCGCCCAGCCATCATCCTCACCAAAACCGACGACCTCCCACTCTCCTCGCTGCAACGATGGGCCGAGCCAAAAACCCCCACCAAGGGAGAAGCGCCGCTCACTAATGAGGTGCACACCTGCGTGAAGACTGCCTTGCGCGCCCGCGAGGTGATCGATGTTGCTGCGATAGCCTCCCCCAAGCTCGAGAAATGTCTTGGGTATCCACGCCTCCCTAACGCCGGCGGTCAACCGCACCACGGCCTCCGCCTCCTTGTTACCTACAACGATGCGGATAGTTTCGTCTCGCACCGGGGGAGAGGCTCGACCGGTGGCTCTTACTCGGTACGACCACACAGGTGACAGATATCGAGCAACATAGCCGCCCTCTTCCGCTCTTTCGCTCGAGCCAATCGTTCCCGCCGAGGCCTCCAACCGTGGCAAGAGATGATCCAGCGGCCGATCGTGGGAATCGAAAGCACGAACCCTAATCATGGCGGCCGACCGGCCTTGGGCTGTGAGCCGAATGAGCTCGGGCTCGACTCGAATGCTGGCTACCTCCCAAGGCAGCACGAGAAGCTCCGCCTGGCCGAACTCCTCGCCAGCTCGGACCCGTATGAGGGCCTGCTTGGCATCGGCGGGGGGATCGAACCTGGCTGGCAGCACCTCGACAGAGTACTCGCCGCCCCCAATCTCCTCGAGTCTGGTCTCGGCATCTAGATGCTCCGGCTGTACGATCGCCTCGATGTCGAGGCCTTCAATGCCGATACCGAGCCCATCGGTGACAGACACAGCCAGCTTTGCGCTCGACATGCCATCGGCGACAAGCTGACTGACCGAAGCCGCGACAGCGATGTCGGCGATGCTCTGTGGCATAACTCTCAGGCTGACGCTTGCGGTGCTCGCCCGATCGTTTTGGACACTGGCGCCAAGAGACACTTCTCCCGGCGTCATTCCAAGCGGCGCGGTGAAGGAGGCCTGGTAAAGCGGTCCACCGCGATGCAGGATCTCGCTCACGAGGCCTTCAGATGCTTTGATTCGGATTCTGTCGGCGGATACTTCCCCGACACCGTGGGAATCATGGAAGAGATGTATCCGGGCCTCGCTGACGCCGTCGGCCGGCACCGCGGAAGGTACCGCGGCAAGCGTGAGCCGATTGAAGGGAGGACTACCTAGATCCAGCTTCTGAGAGGTGGCCTGCCCATCGGTACCAACCGCTGTCACTGTGCCAAGACGGACACCCGGGGGGACCTTGAGACGCGCTTCGACACGCCCGGCTCGATCCGCCTCGAAAGGACCGAAGCTCTCGCCCTCCACTTCCACCGTAACGCTCGCTCCAGAACGAGTCTGTATCGGAACCCTCGCCGTCCCCACTAGAGGGAGTCGAAAGAAGAACAAGGGAGCATCAGGCCCCGTGTCTCGCCACAAAGCCACGATGGCCGTCTGGGGAAATCTTCTGTCTGGAGGCGTATAAACTATCCGGTGCAGACCAGGTTCAATCTCTTCGATCTCTCCTAGTGTACCGACATTTACGCTTCCTTGTAGGGGCTTGTCGCCAGAGTCACCGGAAGTGCTCAAGGTAAGCACCGCCTCGCGGGTCTCGCCCAGCACTATGACCGATGGGTCCACCTCGAGGGTTAGGCTCTCCTCGGCTTCTCCCCCGATGGCCTCCGGAGCGATTGAAGCACCTGCGCTCATGGGCAAAACGGCGAGCAATACGCAGCACACAAAAAGGAAAACAAATGGGCGGCTATCCGAGCCAATAAAGCGACTTGCGTCTGAAGCTCGGTTCAGCAGAGCAGCCGGATTAGGAGAAGCAGGCCAAGCTCGAAGAGCTTTCCGGATCGGTTTGAGCCTTGTCAAAATGGAAATGACCTCCTGATGTGAGACGGTTGCGCCTCCACTGCCCCTACCCGGGATCGCAAAAAACGCCACCCCCTCTAGTTGCCAAGCGGATCGTATCCGCGGCGGCCCCAGCGATCAATGGATGGTCGCGCGCCGGTCATTTCAGGCGTTGTTGCCTCGATTCGACTCGCCCTTTAGAGTCGGGCCTTCCAGCTCGGTTCCCTTACTCTCCTTATCTTCAGAACGAGACGAGACTAGGCTTTGCGGCATTCTCGACGTATGAAAAGAGCCGTCACATGTTCATTCTCCAAGCAAGGGACTTGTCGGTACCGCCGGCTAGCTCGAAAGCGGTCGCATCCCTAGAGGGCCCGGTGAGCGTTGGGCTCACTGCTGGAGACGTTGTTGCCGTGCTTGGGCCGTCGGGCTCCGGAAAGACCACGTTTCTTCGGTGTCTAGCCATGCTGGAGCCCCGGGCACAAGGAGACGTGTTCTTTCGAAACGAGCTGATCGAGCCGTCGGACACCCCTGCTTTCCGACGCTTGGTGGCATATCTGCCGCAACAACCCCCCGCCGTTCCAATGAAGGTAGAGGACGCCCTCGCTCACCCCTTCAGCTTCAGGAGCGCCAAAGGGGCCGACTTCGATCGGGGCGCCGCAAAACAGTTGTGTGGCAGGCTCCTCTTGCCAAGCGACGTTATGAACCGGTGGTCGCCTGATCTCTCCGTGGGAGAGTCTCAGCGCATCGCCCTCGTGAGGACCATGCTCACAAAGCCGCAAGTGCTGCTACTCGATGAGTTCACATCCGCGATGGATCCGGCGGGTATGGCCGAGGCTGAGCGATTGGTAACCGAATGGCTGAAGGAGGGCGAGCGAGCTGCCGTGCTGGTCAGTCACGACAGCCGGCAAAGAACTCGATTGGCCAACCGAACAATCACACTGGAGCAGGTCAGGCCCGAAACCATGGACGAAGACTAATGCCAACCTGGACGCCACTTGACCAATGACATCGGAAGCAGAACTCGTCAGCCCCGGCATAATTGCCCTCACCTGGTTCGATCTTGCGGTTGCCGCCAGCTTGATACTGGTCGCGGCGCTCGTATCGTTGGCCCTAAAGCTGGGCATTACCTCGAAGATCGCGGTAGCGGCTCTTCGTACTACCGTGCAGCTTTCCCTCGTTGGGCTCATACTCCAGTGGGTATTTGCGCTGGAGCGTTGGTATCTGGTGCTCGCCTTGCTCTCGAGTATGATCATCAACGCTGGAGTAGCAGGGGTAAGGCGTACACAGCGACGCTATGGGGGCATTTGGACTCACGGCCTCTTCTCGATAACCGTATGCGGGCTGATAACTACTTTCGTGGTCACCGAGCTAGTGATCGGCGTCAGGCCTTGGTGGGAGCCACGCTACATCATCCCATTGATGGGTATGGTGCTCGGAAACGCCCTTACAGCGCTGTCACTCACACTCGACCGCGTGACGAATGACCTCGAGGTGCGCCGAGCCGAGGTGGACAGCTGGCTCGCTTTGGGCGCAACGAAATGGGAGGCTGCCCGGCCAATCGTAGCCGACGCGATAAGAACAGGGATGATTCCCATCATAAACACCATGTCGGTGGCCGGGATCGTTGCGCTTCCTGGCATGATGACCGGCCAGATCCTGGCGGGACAGCCTCCGATGGAGGCTGTGATGTATCAGATAGTCGTCATGTTCATGATAGCGGGCGCCTGTGCCATGGCCGCGCTTCTCTCGGGACTTCTTGCCTTTCGTGCACTCACGACAGCACGCCACCAAGTCGCATCGCATCTGCTAAGAAAGATCGACGGGTAGAGAAGCTGCCGCCTCAATTCTTTGCGGCTCAACCTACCTCGACAATACTGCCCTGCTTCCAGCATCCTCTGGGGTTGTCGCTTGACACCAGGCTCCCGGCTCCCGACCATTACACTCAAATGATTCGAACCAAGAGATTCTTTGGACGCCCCGCCCCACTAGCTTCCGGTCGGCGCTCTATCGTTTGCCTGCCCTCGTGCACGCTATCAGCTTTGGCCGTGGTGCTCGTTTCTTGCTCGGTTGCCGCTTGCGGGCCCCGTAACGAGCTGGTCGCGGTTGACATTGTTCATAGGCAGCAAGGGGACGGCAGCGCCGTCAAGATTGTAACGGCTATTCATGTCGAGTCGGACGGCAGCACATGGCAGGCCACACACGCGGCCGGGGCCAGCCCCTCCATTGCTCCAGATGACAGGATGGCTCTTTCGATATGTCAGGTGCTGGATGGTGGACCAAGAGGAGCACCGCAGATCGGGTTTCGCGCCCTAGATTTGGGGAACGTTTCTGTTGAAGGAGCTACAGGGGATCTCCCCGTCACCCGACACGAGCTGGAGACAGGGCAAGGCGTCTACTTTCGCCTCGAGCCAAGCGTGGATGCGCTTCCTTACACGGCGGGTCAAGAAAACGTGGTCCAAGCAACCGGCGGTGGAGAAGCCCCTGGCTTCGTTGCAAGAGTACGCGCACCGCCCCCTTTCCAGGTGGAGATGATTGGTCACGTCACCGCCGGTGCGGGAACTATTCCCATACCGAGAAACCGGGATCTTAGAATCAACTGGGCTCCGGGCTCCGAGGATAGCGAGATGTTTCTGGCTATCGTGACTGCCGCCCAGGGTCTCGTATGCCGGGTTCGAGATGATGGCGAGTTCGAGGTACCACGCCGGTACCTATCGGAGCTGACCTCGGGCCAGGCGAATCTTGTCCTTGAGCGCTACAACCAGGAGAAGTTCGATACGGCCAACGCTACCGACGGGCATGCCAGATCCGGCCGAGCACGGTATGCCGTACAGCGCTGGCACAGAGTCCAGACGCAGTAGAAAGAAGAGACCAGAAGAGTCGGGCCAGTCCAAAAAGGCAAGGTGGTTAGCTCACAGTCGCACCTTGATAGGCAGGCTACCTTTGAATATGGCTGCATCTTCAATTGACAGGAAATCATTACTCACAGGCATACCCCAAGCTCACTCTAGAAACCCCGCGGATGCTTTTCTGATCCGCTCGCTTCGAGTGCCGTCTCGAATGGTTTTTGCGAAAACTAGCGCCTCAGGCATCTCGTTTAGTCGCATCCCCTCCAAGACCTGCATGTAAACCGAAACGAGCCTTTCTTCAGACCTCTGAAGCTCCTCCATGGCCTGATCTTCTAGATTGAACTCTCCCCCCTGGCCGGGTAACGCTCGCTTGCGCCTCGGCTCCACGCTCTTTGCATCGAATAGCAGAATGTGTCGCAGAGGCTTGCTAGAGATGACCTGCCTGTAAAACGCCGCGGCTTGCGGGTGCCTTACGCCCTTCAGATAAGGTAGCCGCTTCTCGAGCATGTAGGCCATGGAGCTGGGATTGCCCTCTTGCGAGTAGACCGAATACTCGAAAGCCAAGTAAGCGAATCCACGGTACTCACCGCGTTCCACAAGGCCCTTACCGAAGTGGAAGAAGAAGCGTCTGTCGCCGGTGGCTCTTATGGCTTCTTCGAACCCTTGGACACTGCCATCGGTGGAAAGCCGTCCCAGAGCGAAGGCTGAGTTGCTTCGCAAGTAGAAGTCGTGATGCTCGGCCAGGATCTCCCTCAGCTTCGGAATGGCTTCGGTCGCCCCGAGTCGCGCCAGAGCGAGCGGCAATCCTTGCCTCTGGGTGTTCCTGCCGGTCGATTCCCCGGGGGTGCCCATTCTTATGCAGCTTGCTCTTCGAGAGCCGTGCACGTGATCCGGCGCCGAAAGACTTCTAATCAATACTGGAATTACCCGCACATCATGAACGTCAGAGAAGAGGATTCCGGCAGGTCTGTTAATCCCTCCGGCTATGCCCGCATACTCCCCGATGGCAGTGGCGGTATCGGTTTTTTCTCTATTGAACTCTTCCTCGCCGCCATCGAGTATCGCGCCAATTAGAAACTCCCTGTATTTTCGTATGAACTCAGGTGCTGGCTTGACATCTCTATCGACTCCCTCGCCGACTCTTTGCAGAATATAGCGACCAATCTCGTACTTGTGCGCTCGGGAAACTTCTTCTCTGTCGAATAAATACAAGGCGATCTCCAGCACCGCCTTGGAGTCGACGTTCTCCATACGTCGCCACTGAAGAGGAATATTGGAAAAGCGACGCATATGCCTGTGGAAGGCGTCGGCCTTCTCTCGTATCGAGAGGTCCGGTGAGGCCGTGATGTCTGCAAGCTCTTGGTGTGCCTCATGCAGGCCAACGACCACAACAGCGGAATGCGCTACGGAGGGAGACAAAAGTAGAACCGCGAGCAGAGCGCAAAGGAAAGTTCTCATTTCGACCTCTAGTCCTGAATCAAGCGCACTTGAAGCAACAATAGGCAGAAGGCTCTGTATAGCGTGGGGAATCTGACAACCAGCACGGCATACGAAGGTGCTTTTCAGGTGAATGCGAGAGTACAGCGGAAACGGCGAATGGACAAGCGTCGGAGAGCCAACCTGTAGAGCCAACCGAACCGGTTCCTTGTAGCGCGAAATTCTCGACTGGACGACAACCCATCGAAAAACTGAAAGAGGGTCGCAGGAAATCTGAGGCAATCGAGGAGGTCGAGAGCCGATGGCCGGCCAAGCCCGTCTGAAGGCCGCAACAGCCTCGCCCCCATGACTTGGGGCCTTCCTCGCTTCAGCTAAGCGGCTGCAATCTCGGTCGATATCTGCGAACTCCGCTTCCCTTTTCACTCCCGGGCAACGACGGGGCTCCTCCGACGGCGGGACACGAGCAGCCGAAAGGACGCGTTGGCACGAGGGTTGCTCGGCGTCTTGGCGAGTGCGTGCCGTGAAGCTGGCGCGAGCAAGCAACGCGACAGGCTTCCAGGCGCAAGGGAGAACAAACTAAAACTACTGGGTGAAGCGATGAGAAGAGTACTTGGGTCGTTGGGGGTTGTGTCAGCCGTATTATTCGGGTGTGCTGGGGCAGAGTTCGAGATCGATCCTCAAGAGATCAATGAACAGGGTGTCCATTTCCGGCTCGTCCGGGAGCACCCGACGGATGCGGACTCCTGCGCTGAAGCGGGAGGTAGCTGGGAAGGCTGGAACCCACAGTATGAGTGCCCCGAAGGGCTGTACTACGATGAAAGCCTCTCGGATATGGACGGCGCGATTTGCTGCATGCCGGAACCCTATGACCCCTCCTCGTGTCTTCCCATAGACGCCGCGCCGGAGGGACCCTGCGCCTATCCCCTGGGAGTCTTCTTCGACGGCTCGTCGTGCTGGATGGGAAGCGGATGCAGCTGCGTGGGCCAAGATTGTGACGAAGTCTACAGCTCGATCGAGGAGTGCGAGCTGGCGCACGCGTACTGTATCTCTTGAAGGTGAATGCCCTGACCGGCTCCGTGCCGGCCCTCGAAGGGCCGGAAGCGTCCTCCAGCCGCCGGCCGAGACCTTGCGACCGAGCTACCAATCTAGGATGATGCCCGGTCAATGGTCGGCGCCAATTACAATGACAATCCTAAGGACTACATCCCAGGGGCACGAGGGTTCTTGTCTGCCGCTCTCGTCTTGCTCCTGCCGCTGACCTCGGTTGCGTGCGCGTCAGCTCTTTCAGGCGAGGCGCGAGGGGACAAAGGAGCCCCTTCTCCAGCTGGTGAAGCCGCGGTAACGGAGAGCCGGGCGGAGCATCCAAACGAAGCTGAAGCCGAAAGAGCGAAGGAGCCGAAGGAGGAAAGTGCAAAAAATGGTCATCCTTGCGAGGAGAAACGCCTCGACCTCTTCACAGAGCTGGTCTCCGCTATCCGCGATTACCACGTCTTCAACCCTCGGACCGAGAAGAACCTCGGCCTTTCCTGGGATGAGCAGCTTCCGGCGATCAAGGAACGTTTTCGAATCGCCGAGCAGCCCCACCAGCTTACCGCCGCAATCAATCACCTCGTAAACAGTCTCCACAACCCTCACGTCTTCTATAGCCCTCCGAGCCGGCCCCACGGACTGACGCTCGGCTTCGAGCTGGACGTCGAGTGGGCTGATGACTCGCCCATCTTTTATGTGAGTAAGGTGAACGACGAGGAGCTTGCCGAAGAGATCTTGGAAGGCGACGTTTTGGTCGCCGCGGAAGGCATTCCCACAAAAGATCTTCTCCAGAGTCTGTCTCATGTCTCGAACGCCAATCACTGGTATGCGATCGCTCTAGACGTCGCGCGATATATGACAAACCGCATGACCGAGAGATCTGAGACCATGGAAGGGGATGCGGCAAGCTTAACTCTCTCGAGCCGAAATTCAGGGGAACAGAAGACCATCTCGTTGGTGTGGCGGCAAGAGGAGGTATCGGGCCCCTCCGGTCCTCGGACCAGCCTAGACTACCCAGTCGAGGGCGATCTCTGCGAGGCCTTGCCTCCCCGCGACTACGGCCCCTACGAGATCACTGCTACCGGAGTGAATGTCTGCGTCTACACCTCTGACGAAGCTCCCTACAGGCACTACCCCGTGGTGCGTCAACACTCATTCGCCTATCAGGGCTCGATTCGCTCGATTCTTCACGACCACCACGTAGTAGCCTCGTCTCTTGCAGGGATCGAGGACGCTAGGGGGGTGGTGCTGGATCTCCGGGAGAACAGAGGAGGCAACAACCCCAACTACTTTTTGGACTGGTGGGCCCCCGGTTCCTACGTGGATCGCTTCACCGAGTTTCTCCTCCACGAAGACTTCCTTGACCAGGAGCGCCTGCGAAGGGCCCGTATCACTGGCTGGGGGCCGCTCGACATCAGCTTCTACCTCGAAGAGCTTCGAAACCGAGAGGAGGACCAGCAATTCACTCGACCAAGGCCCTTCTTCTGCAAACCGGAGACCTGTGACTGGGACAACCGCTACACACCCAAAAACAGAGTCACTGACCTGCCGATCAGCATGC
>SKWY01000082.1 GCA_007128675.1 Deltaproteobacteria bacterium
GAAGAGGCCGAAAGGGTGGCGCGAGAAGAGGCCGAAAGGCAGGCGCGAGAAGAGGCCGAAAGGCTAGCGCGGGAAGAGGCCGAAAGGGTGGCGCGTGAGGAGGCGGAAAGGCTAGCGCGAGAAGAGGCCGAAAGGGTGGCGCGAGAAGAGGCCGAAAGGGTGGCGCGAGAAGAGGCCGAAAGGCAGGCGCGAGAAGAGGCGGAAAGGCAGGCGCGAGAAGAGGCCACTCTTTCCTCCACGCTGGAAGCTGAAGAGTCAGCAGTAACTGACGGGGATGATCCTAGGCCGGAGAGGCTCTACGCACAGGCAGAAGAAGTGCAGCTTGCCGCAAGAAGCGCGCCCAGGGCATCTTCTGGCCGAGGAAGCGTTTCGTCGCGGCCGAAGTTTCTTTCTCTCGTTGGCTTCAGGCCGGAGGGCGATGAGGGGGGCCCCACCAGAGTATTCGTAGAGACGGATGAACAGGTCGTCTACAGTGTGCGGAAGGATGGACCGAACATGATTTATCTGGATCTCGAAAATACCCGGGCCCGCACGCGAAACGATTTGAACCCCTTGGACACCAGCTTCTTCCAGACCGTTGTGGAAAAGGTCGACGTCCAGGAGATTGACGGCGCACGAAGCCTTCGCATCGTCGTTCATCTCAAGGAGGAGGCCCAGTATGAGGTCAAGCAGGAAGAGAACGAGATTCGGCTGGAGATCAGGAAGGCCTCCTGAAGGCTAGCCGGAGCTTGCAAAGACGTTCGCAAAGCCGACGAAGGCAAGTCGAGCATCGACAGATCGAGGGTCCTCTCGTGCTCTTGGTCGCCTCCTTCCCTCGGTTCCCGTCCCATTGTCGCCATACCCCATCAACTCCAATGGTGGTGCGATGTGGGCGCCTTGTCCGCGGTGCTCGCCTGCTCGCACTTGGGTTTTTCTACCTTTGTTTTCCAAACGGCGTACTAGCGATTGAAGGGAATACGCCACGTATCGGTCTGCCCGAGCTAGGCCGCGACGATGTAGTCGAGCTAGATGCCGACCGCTTGCGATACGATCGTGGTTCACGCAAGGCCATTGCCGAAGGTGAAGTACGGCTATGCGTGCGCGACATCGAGATGAGAGCAGATGAGCTGGTTCTGGATATGAGACAGGGATTCGCGGCCGCGTCCGGTGACGTAGTGATAGTTCAAGGCTCTAGCAGGCTTTTGGCATCGAGCCTCTATCTCGAGCTTGACAAAGACTACGCGGCTGCAAGACATGTCCTCATAGAGCTAGAGGATGCTCGAACTGGTCGCCTCTCCTTGAGCCTACGGGCCGAAAGGATGGAACGAAAGACCGCTAATCTTCTCGTGGTGGATCGCTTTTCGTTCACTACGTGCGATTGCCCCGAAGACTCGCCATCTTCATGGAGCTTTGGGGCGCGAAGCGCCAAAGTGGTTCCCGACAGAGGGGCGTGGCTCTACGGAACGACCTTTCGGATCAGAGAGAGGCCGGTGTTTCTTCTGCCGGTCTTCTATCTTCCATTGGGTGAGAGACGAAGCGGGCTACTGTCTCCGTCCCTGGGGTACTCGGGTTCCAACGGTCTATACGTTGCACAGCCGCTCTATCTGGCCCTCGGACGCTCCTATGATCTCACGTTGACCGCCGGCTGGTATCAGGGGCGTGAGGGTCGAGCCTTTGATTCGCGCCCAGGTGTGCGGGGACCAGAGCAATCACTAGAGCTTAGGTGGGCACCAGCTAGGCGGACCCGCGGCATGTTGATCGCAACTCACCTCTTCGATCTCAACAGCGATGAGATTGGAGTGAATGGTTCAAGGCGTGGCTCGCGATTGACCTTTAGGGCTAGCCATACAAGCCGTTTCGATGGCGGCGGATTCGGCCATCCCGGACATGGACTGCATTCGAGTGTGAATCTCTTGACCGATGCGGCGCTGGCTGGAGACCTGCAGCCAACTCTCGAGCAAGCCCAAAGAGGATATGTTCGAAGCGCCATAAGAACTCATGTGAGCCCCTTGTCGAACGTTTCACTGGAGGCCGGGGCTCGGTGGCTACAGGATATAAGAGAGTCGATGCTGGTCGAGGATGGACAGCCCTCTCGGTCGAGACCCTTGTTCGGTTCGGGCTCGCCCGAGACTCCTCAGCTCTTACCCTTGTTGGGTGCCGGCCTTTCTCCAGTACCTATCTTTGGAGCCCTGGCGGGGAGAGGAGAGCTTCGCTTGGCTGCCTGGAGCCAAGCATCTTCGGGTTTGTCGCTCGAGGACATGCGTCTCCACATGAGGGGGAACAAAGAGCTGTCGCATCCATTTGGTCTATCGGATGTGCTCACCGGCAGACTTGCAGCATCCCTGTCTTCCGATACCTGGCGCCCGGAAGGCGAGAATCGCTTCACAACCAGGCTGTATCCAAGACTACATGCATCAATGCAGACGGGACTGGAGCGCAGGTACGCATCCTTCGCGCACCGTATTCGCCCAGAGCTTGCGTGGCGCTTCGTTCCCTGGGTCATTGGACAGCAGCCTCCCTCGGTGGCCTTCGATGTGTACGAACGCCCAA
>SKWY01000398.1 GCA_007128675.1 Deltaproteobacteria bacterium
GTGTTTGCGAAATAGATTTCTAATCGATGAGGGTTGGTGCGCGGCCCGGCCTGTGAGGCATTCGAAGAGTACGCTCCCAGCCGAGTAGAAGTCCGACCGCTCATCGACGCCAGTGCCGATAATCCCCAGTTGTTCGGGTGAGGCGTGACGGAGAAGGGCTACAGATTGTTCGGGGAGGGGATCACTGGTTACACCGAGTCCGAGACCCGTGAGCACCCAGCCGTCGCTTTCGGTCGCGTCGCCTTGGAAAATGTTCGAAGGCCTTACGTCCCGGTGGAGCACACCACGGCCATGGAGCTCACACAAAGCCTCAAGTAGGTGGCGGCCTACCAGCAGAACGTCGAGCAAGGGAAGAGGGGCAAGAGGCAGGCGAGCCTCAAGAGAAGGGCCCGGCAGGTAGGGCGAGGCTACGAAGAAGACACCCGAGGCGGTCCCCACGGCGATGGGGGCCTTGACCCGGCGTAGGTGCTCTCCCGATATGGCGCCGGCGTCGAGCTCGATTCGGCGCCGGACGCTGGCCGGCAAATTGGAGGCATGGGTCAACTTCACGATGACCTGCCGGGGCTCTTTTAGATCCCTCCCAAGCCAGGTTTCGACGTAACCGCTCTTCGCAAGGCGTTTGTCGAAGCGGAATCGCCCCTCCGGAAGCTGCAACCCCTCCATTCCGCGAACGCTACGGCTCGCACCTCCATCCGGCAACCTCCGCTTAGTGTTCGGGACCTGACTTTTCCCCATCTCGTCGGTCATCGACGAGGTTCTTACGCCGCATCCGGTCCGCTTGTCCGCCGGCCGCTTCTTGGCAATGTACACGGCGAATACTTCTCTTTCGCATCGTGCACCTCGCCCATTTATATCCACGCACGGCAAGGTCTTCTTACGTCGTGGGTAATCGCCAAGAAAACCGGCCTCACGACGAACCCGGAAAATAAGAAGGGCGTCCAACCTGAGCTGGTTTCGGTAGCCCGAGCGGCTTCTTGAGAGCTAGTTGGTTCCCGGCGGCGTCAGGAGACCTCGAGGGCCGTGGTACGACTTGAGGGCTGTGTCGCCACGGCCCATCTCAAAGTCGATCTTGGCAGCGTGCGTTTGTATCAGTCGCGGGTCATGATGAGCGATTCGCCCAGAGGGACGGCGGTGCCGCCGCTGATGTCGGCCTCGACGATCTCGCTGCCCATAAGAGCGAAGACTCTATCGCCGAGGAATATCGGTCGAGTATTGCCATACCAGTCCACGCAGGATGTCTCGCATGAGCCCCCGGACTCGTCCGATGAAGAGATCGCTCCAAGTAGAGAGATAGGGCTCTCTTCGCAATCGGTAGGCTCGCTCTCGCATACTCCAGAGTCGAGGTCGAAGAAGGCTATGTTGGAGATGCCTTGGCCCCACCAATGCCAGCCATCTCCACTCCCGAGTATCGGCAGGCCGAAGGTGCCCCCGGTCTCACTTGGCTTGAAGAAGAAGCCGTGACTTCTAGACTCCCCCTCTCGAATATCCTCGAGAACGATGCTGGGCTCGACACTCATCTCACTCACATCTCCCAGCCTGAAGGGAATCAGCTCGAGAACCCCGCCCCACCGGTCGTTGGATGCGGCAACTAGGGCTCCGAAGCCGCGCATGGCTTCTATTCGAGAGACATAGAGACCCTCGAGATCAACCATGATTGTACTGCTTGAATCCAAGTGATGGGCGGCAACCACCGATGGGAGAGCCTCGTCGTTTCGTTCCAACGCCACGATATACCAACCTTCGGTATGGCGATTGCGACTCACCCTGCTATAGCCAGAGTTCATTATGAGTTCCGTCAAGTGCCTTGCCTCGATTTCCTGTCGGCCTTGTGCAGTGAATTCGTCGAGTGGCAATGAGAGAAGGGCCTGACGTGATCCATGTGATTCTTGTGTTTCTTCATCGTCGAGCGGCCAAGCGGAGCTTTGGATTGTAATTCCCACATGAAGAGATCCATCGCGCTCCGAGAAGGAGAATTGGTCGTGTGGATGGCCCACCACCGCATGCGAGGTCGGAGTGAGAGTTTGCAGTGAAAAGGCCACTACCCAAGGAGAGGTCCAAAGATAGACTCGCTCTCTTGTGACGTAGAACTGCCGGGACCAATCGCCGATCAAGCTGCGGGCTCTACACTGCAGTCCGCGATCGAGATCACAGGCAACGATGGTGTGGAAGGTCGCGAATTCCGGGTCACGGTGGGGTTTGAAGACGTCGATTCCACGAAACATCGGGGGACCGCCCGCGAACTGACCATCTCCTTCGTACTCGAGAAAACGAGGTACACGCGTACGACGACCCTGGTTGTCGCGATCGTAAATGAAAGCATAATAGGGCATGTAGAAGAGCAGGCGACCGTCGATCATACGGCTTGCATAGTTGCTGCCCGAGTAATAGTCGGCCGACTCGAAGAAGAGCACATCTTGACGTTCGAACTCCCCGGAGTCGGTGAAAACGAAATGTGCGACCTCGGTCGCGCCATGAATCCACCACAAATACTCGTCTGGATTCTCTTCGTCGCGAACACTGGTCAAATA
>SKWY01000490.1 GCA_007128675.1 Deltaproteobacteria bacterium
AAAGGATGCTGTAGAGCGCTATGGGAGCGCCGTGTGCAAGCCAATATACACCTCCAAGGCCAGGGGCATGGAGATCATAGAGGCGGGGCGCGATTGCAGAGACCGTCTCGAGGCCTTTCAGCGGAATGGCAACCAGGTCATGTACATTCAAAAGCTGCTTGCTTCTCCCGGCCGAGATCTGGGCGTTGCTTTTCTGGGGGGAGAGTATTTGGGTACATATGCTCGCAAGAGCAAAGGCGCTTGGAATACCACTACACGCAGTGGCGGATCATATGAGCCCTGTGAACCCTCGAGCAGCATCGTTGAGCTGGCTAACAAGGCACAGGCGCTGTTTGGGCTGGATTTCACTTGTGTCGACATAATGGAAAGCGCGGACGGGCCAGTCGTGTTCGAGGTGTCCGCCTTTGGAGGTTTTCGAGGACTCGAGGAAGCCCTCGGAATCGATGCCGCGGGCCATCTCGCTTGTTATGTGACGGAGAAGGTGTCCCCATGAAGAGCGATTCAGCTCTCTCGATTCGAGATCGTCTGCTCGCTCTCGCTGATAGAGATAAGCCTATCGACCGACTATTCGTTCGGTTGGGAGTTTGCACCATCGAGCTGGGCTCGAAATGCGGAGAACTACTGGAGCGACTGCGGCCCTTTGTTCGAGCCTTCGCAACCGAACACGTGACTTCGCCGGACATCAGTGTTCTAGCCGTAGAGAGCCAGCCCCTTCTCTTTGATGTGAACTGGACACCTTTCATTACGAGCAAGGGGAAAGACCGAATCAAAGAGGACTATCTCGATCTGCCGGATGGGCGGATTGTCCGTAAAAGGCAAACCGGTCTGCTCTTCTTCTTTGATCGGCAGCGAAGCTTGGTAGCCGGCCCCTGCTTGGAGAACTCCAGCCAGGTCATCAAGTTCATCAATGGCCTCTATATCCAATGGATGCTCGATCGCGGCGCCTTGCTCTGTCATGCCTCGGCAGTCAGTCTGGGGGATAGAGGTTTCGCGGTTGCTGGGCCTTCGAGCGCCGGCAAGTCTACGCTGGCCCTGAAAATGGTGGGGCGCGGCCTTTGTTTCGTGAGCAACGATCGCCTACTTATCAAGCGGGAGGCCGAGGGACCGATGCTCTACGGTGCGTTGGGGCATGCAAGGGTCAACCCGGGAACCTTGCTTGCCGATCCCGTTCTTACAAAACTGCTGCGGGACGACGAGAAGAATCGGGTGCGCAGCCTTGATTTGGACGATCTTTGGAGGCTCGAGAGCAAGCATGACGTCCTGATCGATAGAGTCTACGGACCCGGAAGGTCCTCGACGATAGGAAGGCTGTCTGGTCTGATGATCCTGAATTGGCGGCGCGGCGGTTCCGCGACCAGTTTCAACCTGGTCGATCCGTCGCTTCGGCCTGATTTGCTCGAGATGGTGTTGAAGCCTCCGGGGGTCTTCTTTCTAAATGATCCCTGTCGAGACTACGACTTCAGTTTGCGCGCCTATTCCAAGCTACTAGAAGAGATTCCCGTCATAGAGGCGACAGGAGATGTTAGCTTCGAGAGAGCCGCCGAAATGGGGTTGGACCTTTTGAGGGAAGACTAGAGCTCAATCCATGCCGGCCGGCATGACTCGGTCGCCGTAACGCGGCCGGCACGTTCACCGCAGGCCAGGAGGCAATACGCTGCCTGAACTCTGGCAGAAAGCGAAAAACGGCCTCGTCAACTATTGCACCGGGGGAAGGCAGGACTAGTCTGTAGTCCCTAGTGTAGATTGGAGGAGGGAATGAAGCAGCGAAGGATATGGGTGGCCACGGTTTTCACCATTGTCTTGGTGCATCTACTGATTGGGTGCGACGGTGGGGCCGACGGTCCTACCGGAGATCTGCCGGAAGCAACGGACATAGAGGGCACTCCAAACACGGTTCCCGAGGGCATAACATCAGAGCGCGAAATAGAGCTGGATCTGTCCGATGTCATGGGTGTGGACTGGATGCGTTTTGCGGAACGTCCAGCGGACCTCGAGACTGTCGATTGGAGCCCATTCGCGAGTCGCTTGCCCTGGGTCCTGACGCCGGGAGACGGCTCCAAGACCATAGATGGACAGCTTAGGAATGAGTCTGGAGTTACGATACGCGTAGAGCTTATTATACAGCTGGCTGAGCACCCACCTCGAGGGCACTTCCTGATCAACGGGGGCTCACTGTACACGGACGAGACTCGAGTAGAGATTGACGCCCGACAGATTACGGGCGCCGACTTCATGAGGCTTTCAACCACCGCTGACGGGTTATCTTCAACGGCTTGGACTCAGTTCGTTCCTAGAACCATGTTCGAGATTGGCTCAGAGCACGGGCTTCATACTATCCATGGCGAATTCAAGGACGAGTTGGATAGGGTCTTTCAAGCGAGCGCCAGCATTACTCTCATGGATTCGGTGCCCAGCGGCAGCTTCGATATCGACGGCGGCGCAACTCATACCAACCATCCAGAAAGACTCGTAATCCTCGATTTTTCGAGAATTCGAAATGCAACAGAGGTTCGCTTGACAAACGAGAATGAGGACCTCGAGAGCGCCGAGTACACAGAGTTGCTCGAAACCATGGAGTGGACACTCTCTCCAGGAGAGGGGTTCAAGGAGGTATGGGCGGAGTTTCGGTCCCCCCTTGGACCAACGAATGTCAGCTCATCGCACATCATCTACGATGTGACTCCACCTCCCAGCCCAGCCATCATGGCGCCAGAAAGAACAGGCAACAGAGCACCAACCTGGGTTTGGTCTTCCGAGGGCGCGAGTCAATATGTATTTCGATTCGATACGGACGAGGAGTGGGAAGACACGACGGATACCGCCTTCGTCCCAGGCGAACCCCTTACGGAATGCAATCGCGACTATTCTCTCGCCGTAATGGCTGGCGACGAAGCCGGCAATTGGTCGGAGGAGTCAATCGCTTCCGTATTCGTGTATTGTCTAGTGGCCGGCGTGGTTTCCTTGCACGACCCTCAGGGCGGGGATCTCTATATTACCTTATTGAACGAGCAGGAGTACGAGGAGGATGAAATCGCCGCGGATATGGACCGGATGGCCGTGGTACACGCCAGTGAGGCCCGATTTCAGTTCGAAGACGTGCCGAACGGAGAGTGGATTCTCTTGGGTTTTCAGGACAACGATGGCAACGAGGAGCTGTCTTTCGGGCTATTTGGTGCTCCTACGGAGCCCTGGGGCACTTATGCAGTAGAATCATGGGCCTCGCTCGTCGACTTTTCGGAAGGACACTTCGTAATCGACGGAGATGGTCGCTCCGACATCGAGTTGAGATTGAGTGGTTTCCACTGGTAGTGGTGCGCCTCGACTTCTCATTCTCTAACCGAGGCATACATGGCCGATATCGCCTTTTCTCACTCCATGCCATGTTCGTTGCGTGACTCCGCGCTCTTTGAGTGGCTGAGGGAGACGCTTCGCGATACCGATCTATCTCCACAGTGGCCGCGCCATTTGAACCGCGTTCGTATTCCAACATTGCGAACCGGCGAACACTTCGAGGCCGAGTATCGTATGTCACGAATCTCGACGAAGCTGCCCTATGTGGTCGCCGAATTCTTCCCGGGAAGAGGGTTCATCTATGAGCCCGCGCCGGCACATCCCTTCCGTGGACGCATCCAGGTTAGCGTGGAGGCGAGCCTCGCGGGCTCCATCTTGCAGTGGAGCGGTGTCTATCACACATCGTTCTGGAGGCCGGAACGAGCCTTCTTTCGGTACTACTTCGAGCCACGCTTCTTCGCACATCTGGAAGACGGACTGCGAAGCCTGGACTCGAAGTGATCATTGGACTGTGTTTGGAATCGCATCAATGAGTGGTGTCGGCTCCGGTGCTACCGATCCAATACGAAGCATCTATGTCTAGCCGCGACGCCGAGTATAGAGCGTGACGGGCAAAAAGGTCGCGGAGTAAGCTTGCTGCCGAGAGAAGTAGTGACTACTCGGATGAAGTACCCATTTGCTTGGATGATTGGATGAAAAGAGCGTCCAAGAGATGTGCAAGGCAACGCTGTTGGTTGGAATTGAAAATGGAAACGAGGAGGCCCGATGGAACACGTTACTAGGCGACCTGAACTCTCGCACCCGAACGCCGCCCCCACCTCGATAGGCTTTACGGAAGCATCGCGCCTGCCCGATCTCAAGGGGGCGACGAAACGTGATATCTTGGAGCTTGCGAAGAGTCAGAACGTTCGCTTCCTGCGGCTACAGTTCAGCGACATACTTGGGTTCGTCAAGAATGTCGAGGTGCCGACTGGGCAGTTTGAGAAGGCTCTGGACGGAGAAATCATGTTCGATGGGTCCTCCATCGAGGGCTTTGTGCGTGTCGAGGAATCCGACATGTTGCTCAAACCCGATTTGGAGTCATTCAGAATCTTTCCGTGGGGCGAGCCGGAAAATCGAAACGCTAGAATCATTTGCGATGTATACAAGTCTGACGAGACCCCTTTCGAGGGGGACCCCAGGCTCGCACTCAAGCGCGTACTCGCCGACCTCGCGGAGATGGGGTACAGCTCCTATGTGGGGATGGAAGCCGAGTTCTTTCTCTTTCAGCGTTCGGCGGATGGCCAGCCAACGGTCACCACCCACGATTTCGGCGGCTACTTCGATCTCACGCCCGTGGATCTGGGCGAGCGAGCGCGTCGCGACATCGTGAATATTCTCGAATTGATGGGATTCGACGTGGAGGCCGCGCATCACGAGGTCGCTCCTGGACAGCACGAGATCGACTTTAGATACGAGGACGCACTGGTGACAGCGGACAACATCTCCACGTTCAAGTTCGTAGTCCGCAACGTCGCGCTTCGCCATGGGCTCCATGCCACCTTCATGCCCAAGCCAATCTTTGGACAGAATGGGTCGGGCATGCACACTCACCAGTCTTTATTCAACGAGGAAAAAGAAAACGCATTCGATGATCCGAATGGCCCCGAAGGGCTCTCGGACGTGATGCTCCATTACATTGGAGGCCTCCTTCGTCACGCTCGGGGATACTGCGCGGTGACGAGCCCCCTGGTCAATTCCTACAAGCGGCTGGTGCCCGGATACGAGGCACCGGTGAATGTGGCATGGTCGCTACACAATCGCTCGCCGATGATCCGAATACCATCACGCCGCGGGAAGGGAACCCGACTAGAGCTACGCACTCCGGATCCCGCCGCGAACCCTTATCTGGCGCTGGCGGTTCAGATTGCCGCGGGCATGGACGGCATACGAGAGAAAATCGAACCTGGAAGGCCGGTCAACAAGAACATATGGAACATGAGCGATCGTGAGCGCCGTCGACTGCGAATCGATGATCTCCCTCGGGATCTAGGAGAGGCGCTGGACCACCTGGCCAAGAACAGGGTGATTCAAGCTGCCTTGGGCGAGCACATCTACACGCATTTCATGAAGAACAAGCGGAGAGAGTGGCAGGAGTACATTGGTCAAGTGCATGAATGGGAGGTGGAGCGCTATCTAGCTTACTAGGCCGGCTTCCACTGGGCCTTTCTGAATCGGGGCCGGCAGGAGATGAAAACCTCAAGAGGCTTGGTGCTCCGAAATAGCCTTTCGGCTGTCCCGCGTTATCAGCGTGCCTTCGACGATCTTCTTGGGCTGTGAGGGTAAAGCCAGCTCTGGCTGCTGGACCATCTTGCGATGGAGAAGCATCGTGGACAGGACGCCAACGAGGGCCATTTCGTCTGTCTCGCTGACACCGACATCGAGGTTCCTCCGGCACTTCTCCACCAGGCGAGAGACGGCAAGTGGGGAGAACAGTCCGGCCTTCTCCACCGTTTGCGGATGAAGTGACTCCTCGACGTATTCCGGAGAGCTTTTCCCTATGAATGCCGCTAGGATTGGTGCCCGATAGGGACGCTTCTCTCGCTCTACAACCTTATCGGGGAGGAGGCTTGTGACGGCTTTTCGAAGCAAATGTTTCTCTCGCAAGCCGCGAAGGCGAAGTCGCTCCGGGATTCGTGCGGCTAGCTCGGCTACTCGGCAGTCCAGAAAGGGGAAGCGGCCCTCCACGGAGTTGCCCATCAGCATGCGGTCGCCTTGTGCGTGGAGGAGGTATCCTTGCATGAAGGTGTGGATCTCGAGGTACTGGGCTCGACTCAATGGGCCAATGCTCGAGAACCAGCTTGGAAGGCGAGCGATGAGCCGCTCCTCTGGATCTTCTTGACTTGTGGATTCGATTACCTCTTGCCGCAACAAACGGAGTCCGCGTGCCGCGTTCTTGAAGCGGATTCGATGGCTGTACAGGGGGTGCGACGTCTCATGTAATCCAACCCCGAAAAAGGATTCCAATAAGGCACCGCTAGCGGAGATCGAGCGCGGAAGGTACGGGTAGAGACGACGGAGGAGAGCCGCACGCGTAGAAGAGCTATGCTCCCGGGACCAAAACCTTCTCACCATGGTCTCGCGAAAGATATTGTATCCAGCGAAAAGCTCATCGGCGCCTTCACCAGTCAGAACTACTTTGAATCCCGAGGTTCGCACAAGTCGCGACAAACGAAGGAGTGGAGCGGGGGCCGTACGTAGCATCGGACACTCGGCAAGTGCGATCACATGCGGAAAATCGGCCGCGATGTCCGCGCCATCGACCTGTAGGTGCTCGAGCTGCAGCCCAAGCTTTCCAGCCATAATCTCCTGGAATGATGTTTCATCGTAGCGAGGGTCGGTGAACCCGATCCCGAACCCTTGAAGGGCGCGGCTCGTATGTCGCCTCGCGAGCGCAGTCGTGACGGAAGAGTCGAGACCTCCGCTGACATACACACCGACCGGGACATCCGCACGAAGTCTTATTCGTGTTGCATCCTCCAGCTGGACGAGCAGCTGCTCGGCCATTTCGTCGCTCGTACCTGAGAGATACTGGTCGGGCGGGACGAAAGGGACGTCCCACCACTTGCTCATCTGACGCGTGCCATTTGCTCGGATGCGTAGGAAGTGACCGGGTGGAAGCTCGCGGACTCCAGCAAAGGCGGTGCGATCAGGTAGCGTGCTCCACATGGTGAAGACGTCAATCAAAGCCCTGGGATCGATGTCTCGTACCAGATTTGGATGACGAAGCAGTGCTTTGATCTCCGATGCAAAACAGAGATCGCCGCCTGGTTCCGCCAAGAACAAGGGGCGTATCCCGAATCGGTCACGCGCAAGGAACAGCTCTTGCAACTGGTGATCCCAGATAGCGAAAGCAAACTCGCCATTCAGCTTACAGAGGCAGTCGGGCCCCCACTGCTCGTAAGCGTGTACGAGTACTTCCGTGTCGCTACGACTGGAAAAGACATGACCTAGGCCACAGAGTTCTTCGGTCAGCTCGGGGTAGTTGTAGATCTCCCCATTCTGTACGACCCAGTAGCGGCCACTTTCATTGCCGATAGGCTGATCGCCGCCCAATATGTCAATGATCGACAATCGGGTATTCACCATACCGAAGGAGCCGTCGATGTAGAGACCGGCGCCGTCGGGCCCACGATGCGTCAGCTCGCCAGCCATCTCCAGAAGGAGACTGCTGCTAGCCGCGGTGCCATGCCCAGAGAGTAACCCGGCGATTCCGCACATTTCTCATGACCTCGGCGTGGGGCGGCGTGGTCCGCTGCTCTCTTGAGTTATGGACTGGACCGCCGGTCAGCAAGGGTGGCTCCTGCCGACGCCTCCGAAGGAGAGCGGCCCTTGCCGGTCCGAAACGGAAGATGGATGATCACCAGGGCAAAGGCTCCACCTTCTCTTGTCGTGCGTTCGACAGGGCCATGACGGCGCGATGCGAAGGGGCCATCAATGAGTGAGCCTACATCCGGGCAGGAGTGAGCACCGGTAAGTTCTAGCGCTGCTGTGTCCTACTCGCACCGCCGGGGCATTGTGCTGCAAGTCGAGCCAAGACTCTATGGAGGCTCATGTGTACCTCTGGTATGCTTGAGCTTGGTCAACCGCAAAGGGGGACTCAAAGATGCGCGCGCTAACATTCTGTCTATTTCTTCTGACTAGTGCACTAATCTTGCTTGTCCCCTCGGTTGCTGAGGCATGTAGCTGCAGGCCGGCGTCTCAAGAGGAGCACTTTGAGAGAGCGGATGTAGTGGTGGCCGGAGTAGTCAGAGAACGTAGCAGGCAGTCCATGTCGACCCAGTACACGATTAGGGTACAGCACACACTGAAGGGCTCATGGCGCTCGAGCTTCACCTTTGGATCGACCAGAACAATGTGTGGTGTCTTTTTTTCCGAAGGCGACCTTGTCATAGTCTACGCTCGTAGAACAGAGCACGGCACCTACAGCACCAACAAATGTACGCCAACTGCCAGAATCTCACGGGAAGAGCTAGCGAGGCTGGTTCCAACGGGCACCGGAAGCACTTCCGTGAGGAAGGAACCTGTCTCGGATCCCAACTCCCCCGCCGCTGATTGCGCTCGTTGGCTGGAGCCCGGACATAGAGCTCTTGCAGCGGAGAGGTGGGAGGTGGCGATCTCGATCTACAAACGCCTTGGCGCTGACGACCAGGATAGGGCAAGCAGCTGTCCCCTCGACGAGAGTCTGGAGCTTGCCCGCCAGTTCTTGCGAAAGGAGCGAGAGGCCATCGCCGCTCTCGAGGGCGGCGACTTCCAGACCGCGGTAACTCTTGTGAACGTCAGCCGCGTCCTCCCACCATACGACTACTTGACTGAAACCGTCCAAAACGAGTCCATCCGGTGGAGAGTGCTCGTGGAGGGAGTAGCCGCCACCGACTCGTACATCAAGGGGGAACAGTGCGATGAGGCACGCGCGGTCTTGAACGCCCTATATCGACTAAGCGCATCCGATCCTCGTGTTGTCGACGTAGCATCGCGGGTTTGGGATGCGTGTAATCGTTGATGGATCGTGGGCGCCAAGTCGCACGATTGGCTCAAGGCCACGATGCCGACGGAGGAGAAATGGGGAGCTGGGAAATGGCGACCTTGGCGGGGGCAGGCGGACTGCGTTCGACACCCGGGGACATGATGCGCTTCCTGGAAGCGAATCTCAACGCCGAGGTCACGCCTCTTCAAGATGTGCTTGCGCACGCTCGAGAGCTTCACGGACCCTTCGATGACGCCAACGCCATGGGGCTCGGTTGGCTTGTCTCTTCAACGGGGGTTCGCTGGCACAACGGTCAAACTTATGGTCACCATGCCTTCATCGCCTTCGACCCTGACGAGGGTTGGGGACTGGCACTGCTCTCCAACACGGCCAGTCACCAAGTGACTGCTCTTGGGCAAGCGATATCCAAGTTCCTAGAGGGACGACAATTCAACTCGCTCGAGCTACCTCCAAAGATAGTAGAGCTCCCCCTTGAGATTCTAAAACGATATGTCGGACGCTATGAGTTGGCTCCAGGCGCAGAGTTCACCATGACCTTGAAGGAGGGGGTGCTCCACGCACATTTGATGGATCAGCGGTCTCTGCCCATCTACCCGAAGAGTGAGACCCGATTTTTCTATCGCGCCGGTCCCGCTTCTCTCGAGTTCGAGGTGAGCGAAGAGGGAGACGTGACGGGGCTGATCTTTCGTCAAGTTGAAACAGAAGCGCCGGCTAGGCGTCTGCCATGATGCCGCCAAGCTCTTCCGCGGCGATAGGGCAGACAAGGCGTTCACTTTCGAATTGCCGAGGGAGTACCGGCGCGACGACTTCGAGCTTCTGGGTGTTGGATGACCCCTGGCCGAACCGCCGCAGCGCTACCTGTGACCCAGCAGAATCAAGTCTCTTAGTCGCTTCTCCGAAGGGCTGTTGGCGCGATTGAAGCGGATTACTACCTGCTCGCCGGCTGCGGTTATCTCGGTCGGTCCAGAAGTCAATCTCCTTGGTGAGCCGCTCGTGGACGGCCTTGAGCGTCTTATCCACATGCTCGATTCGACGGGTGGCA
>SKWY01000493.1 GCA_007128675.1 Deltaproteobacteria bacterium
CTCGAGCGGGGAAAGGATGACGATCCGGATACCCGGCGTCTTGTTGCCGTGCGCTTCCCGAGATGGCTGCAGTGCCCCAGCTGCGATGTCATCAAGCCGGAGCGCCGATGGAAGAACGACCCGGGAAAGGCCTACCGCTACTGCCCGACGTGCACCGAAAAGGCACATGGCGACAGCAAGGTCTTCGTCATCCCCGTCCGCTTCGTCATGGCATGCAAGCATGGCCATGTTGACGAGTTTCCGTGGGACTGGTGGGTCGGACACAAGCCGGAATGCTCGGTCGCGAAGAGGGAAAACTCGGATCGCCACCCGGGGCTTGTCCTGCGGTCCGAGAGGCCGGGCCTCGCGGGTCTGATCCTCAGCTGCCCGAAATGTGGTGCACGCCGATCGATGGATGGCGTCTTCTCCAAGAAGACGTGGGAACGCGGCCCCAAATGTCGCGGCCACCGACCATGGCTGGCCGATGGCGATGAGAGCTGCGGCAAGGAGCAGTACGCCGTTCAGCGAGGTGCGTCGAACCTGTATTTCGCCGTGACGGAGTCCGCGTTGAGCATTCCGCCGTGGTCGGACCGCCTTCAGGAAGTGCTGGGTGACTGGTGGAGTTCCCTGACGAACCTCGACGACCTGTCGAAGCTCGAGGAATACATCGGCTTCCTTTCCAAGGGCGACCTTGAGAGTGTTCTCAAGGAACTCGAAATGTCGCCCTCCGAACTGGCGGAGGCAATCCGCGCCCGTCTCACGTCTTACGGACAGCTGCGGACCGATGATCTGAGACCAGCAGAGTATCGACAGTTTGTCACCGAACCTGGTCGCAGTCGAACCCCCGACATCGACTTCGAGACACGCCGGGAGGCCGTCGCCGCGGAAATCGCTCCATGGATTTCCCGGGTGGTGAGGGCTGTCCGGCTAAGGGAGGTGCGAGCCATCAAGGGCTTCACCCGCATCAATCCACCGGGCGATCCCGACTCGCCAGAGGTGGCGCGTCTCTCCAAGGAGCCACTTGAGTGGCTGCCAGCCATCGAGGTCCGCGGCGAAGGCATCTTTCTCGCCCTGAACGAGGAGCGCCTGTCGAGTTGGGAAAGCCGGCCAGACGTCGTCGGGCGCGTTTCCGAGTGCGAGGCGCGGCACCAGGCCGACTGGAAGGAACGCTACGGACAAGACGCGAAGCCACCACAGGCGATCACCCCACGTTACATGCTCTGCCACACCCTCGCGCACGCTCTCATGCGTCAGCTCACGCTCGAATGCGGCTACTCCTCGGCATCTCTCCAGGAGAGGATCTATGCCGGTACTGGCGAGGAGCAGATGGCGGGACTTCTCATCTATACCGCGACCCCCGACTCGGATGGGACGCTTGGAGGGCTCGAACGGCAGGGGAAGGCGGGGCGCATTGCAGGCATCCTCCAACGTGCAATCGATGCGATCGAATGGTGCTCCTCGGACCCGCTTTGCATCACCGACATGATGGGAGCCGAGAAAAGCTACTCCCATTCGGTGTGCCACGCATGCTGTCTTGCCCCAGAGACATCGTGTGAAGCGTTCAACAGCTTCCTCGACCGTGCGCTCCTCACCGGCGACGGGACGGGCTCGGGCCTCGGCTACTTCGAAGAGATGCTTCGGAGAAGCTGATGGCAGTGCTCTGGCCCAAAAAACTTCCTCGTTCGGTCCTGGACGATCCGAGGCGAAAGGCAGAGGTTCGCGTCTACGATCGCCTCGCCGAGGTGCTCGACGACAGCTTCCATGTCTTCTACTCGAGCCCCTGGCTGGGCACTGACAGGCTCGGAAACGAGAAGGATGGCGAATGCGATTTCCTGATCGCACATCCCGAGCACGGCATCCTCGCAATCGAGGTGAAAGGCGGCAGGGAAATCTCGTTCGACCCGAGGGATGGACAGTGGCGCAGCACGGATCACGGCGGGTTCGTCCACAAGATCAAGGATCCTGTTGCACAAGCGCGCAGCGCAAAACATGAGATCCTGAAACGGCTGAATGATTCACCGAGGTGGCCAAGCCGCTTTGTTCATGCTGCTCACGGGGTGATCTTCCCAAGTGCCGGCTCGCCTCCCGGAAATCTCGGCGCGGATCGGCCGACCCGGATCTTCTGCTGTTCACGGCAGCTTCACGATGGGCTTGGCGCATGGATTGCCGAGCGGCTCAAGGCTGGCCAGCGCCCTGACAACTGCGAGCCGCTGGGTCGAGACGGCATTGCTGCACTGGAACGCCTTCTGGCGCATCCGTTTACGCTGAGCTTCCGGATTGGCGCCGCGCTGGCGGAAGCCGATACGGAGTTTCGCGTCCTTGAGCCGTCCCAGTACCAGATCCTCGACATGATCGCCGATATCGCGCGGGCACTTGTCCGGGGTGGTGCAGGTACCGGCAAGACGGTTGTAGCGATCGAGGAATCGCTCAGATCCGCAGCTGCCGGGCGGAGGACTCTCCTGACCTGTCACAGTCGTCCACTGGCAAGCAACCTCGAGCGAAAGCTGAGAAACGTCGAGAACCTCACCGTTGGCGGATTTCA
>SKWY01000170.1 GCA_007128675.1 Deltaproteobacteria bacterium
CGACTGTTCCAAGCAGAATACGGCTCACTCACCGAGCATGCCGAATTCTGGTGCCACCTTGGGAATGCCGGGGAAGCGGACCCTATGACCGGCCTCGACGCCTTGTGATTTGGCCCAGCCGCCTCGCACCTCGAGGACGTACCGACTTGGGCGATCGACGGAACGAGTCTTCTGGGTCAGCGGTTCGGCCTCGTGGACGATGCCGACGATCCGCCCGTCACAGTCGATGAAGATCATGTCCAGAGGGACCAGGGTATTCTTCATCCAGAAGTGTCGAATCCCTTCCTCACGGAAGACGAAGAGCATTCCTTGATCTTCCGAGAGTTCCTCTCGATGCATTAGGCCTCGTGCCTTCGCTCGTGGCGTGGTGGCTACCTCGACGCTCACGCGTCTCCACTCGCCGTCTGGCGACTCTACCTCGACGAAACTCAATGGCAGGCCGGAGATAGGGTGTCTTGGCAAGGAGCCGCCTTCTTCCTCTGCGGATGCGAAGGCCGAGACCGACATCACCAAAAGGAATGTCAGCCCCAGAAGGCTCGAGACTGCTCTCACTTGGCCACGAACTCTGGATCGAGCGGAACGGCGCAGAAGCTGGAGTCCTGAATTCGACCGAATATCCTTTCGCATTCCTCATCCCCAATGCTCTCGCAAAGCCTGGCGATGAAGTCTCTGTCGAGCAAGAGCTCACGGCAGACCAAATCACGCGTGCCGCCGGTGCACTGATCGTCTGCAAGACAGGTGCGCGTGCAGTATGCCTGCTCTTGATGGCCTTGGCTCGACACACAGGTGAAATGCTCGCAGTCGATGACACCCGTGGCGATGTAGTCTCGCGTAAGATCCTCGGGCTGGAAGGGTTCGTACTCGATCTGCATATTCTCTGGATCGTTGCAGTTGGCTACGCACACCGGTCTTACCAGCTCGCATGGAGTTCCAAGATCGTTGGAACGACAAGCGCTAGTTGCAAGACCAGCCACGAAGATCATCACCACTACTTTTGTCCAGCCGCTCGACATTCGTCCAGCAGCGCGTCGCGCCCACTTATGCATTCATCGACAAGTAGCATAATGTAGCGAAGCTCATCAAGGACATATGAGCCTGATGAATCTCCCGCTATCTTTCGAGGGGCTGGGCAAGACATGTCCAGGCATATCGATCCTCTAAGGGAGCGAAACGAAGAGATGGTGTGCAAAGTAGTCTGCTCCGTCATGTTGGAGGGAGGTTTGCTCTGCTCTCCGTACGCCAGCGGGAGCGCGCAGAGAGGCCCGGCTGTCCTAAAGTAAGAGGCGGTTCTGCTCCCCGTGCGCCACAGCGAGAGCGCGGGCATGGAGAGGGAGGGAGAGGCGGCAGCGCATCGCGGCATGCTTCTTTTGCGAGAGCCTTTTGCGTCGCCGGGTCCAGAAGCATAGGCACCCCTGGCCCGTATACGCGATGGGTGGATCGCGAGTGTCCTTGCCTTCGCGCTAGCCAGCCTGCCGGCGCTCCCATGTCTTCTTACGGCACTCAGCTTGCTTCTCAATTCGGTCCGCATGAGGAATCGAACCCGGCGGTCAGCGATGCTCTCCATGAAGGCGCGCATCATGATAGGTAGTGTTTGCTCGCTGCGATTGTGTTGGGGTAGACTCGCCGGAGCGTTATGAGAGTAAACTGGTCTTTCTCGTTCCTTGGTCCTACTGTGCCAGAACCCGCGAGGTGATTGAATGCGTCGGCGTCTGCTCGCCATAGTTTTGACTGCTTTCATGGGAGGCTTTGTTCCAAGCCTCGCCAAGGCTTTCGATGATTTCGGCCTCGATCTTTCCGGTGATGCCGATGCCGAGGAGGATGACGGCTTCGGCCTAGACCTTTCCGACGATTTGGATGCGATGCCTTCGCTCGATGCCGACGAAGATGCGCTAGCGGTTCCAGCCGACAGGGTATTCACAGCCGTAGATCGAGTGAAGGTCGTTCAAAGAAAGCTGATTCTGAAAAGGCAGCGGTTCGAGCTTGCGCCCGCATTCTCCGTATCCATCAACGATCCTTTCTTTCTCAAGATCGGCGGCGGCGTGTCGGCCGTCTACTGGTTGGCCGACACACTGGGAGTTTTCGGAGACGCATTCTACCTACAGACGTTGGAGACCGAGAACGTGACGTTGGCTCGGCAGGCTCTTCAGGCCAACCTTTTGGAGTCTCGTCTGCGGCTCTTGACCGCGGTCGGTTTCCAGTGGTCCCCGATCTACGGAAAGGTCGCCTGGTTCAATCGGGACATAATTCACTTCGATCTGTTCTTCAGTGCCGGTTTCGGGCTTGCCGTTTCGTCGACCGGTCAGCAGTTGGCAACCACGATTGGCGTGGGCCAAAGATACCTCGTCAACCGTTGGCTAGCCCTCTTTTTCAAAATCGAGAATCGTCTCTTCCCGGAGATGTATCCGATTCGAGGCAGCGAGCTGTCGAGCCTCTCCAATGTCTTGACTCTATCTCTCGGTGCTTCGGTCTACTTCCCAACCGACTTCGACTACTCCTCTCCGTGAGCTGTCCATGAGCTTCTATCCAAACGGAAGACTGGTAATGGAAAGTTTCAGATTCCCAATGGTTCGAGCTGCCCGATGCTTCTTGGGGGCCCTCGTCCTTACGGGCTTGCTTTTGCGTCCCGGTATATTGGTGGCTCAATCGAGCTCGCCGCAGACAGGCGAGGAGGAGGAGAGAAGAGATCTGCGGGGAGACGAGCTTCGAGAGCGAATTCCGGCGGTCACGGGGCATTTGTTCCTGAAGAACAACAGGCACGAGATTTCTCCCATCTACAATGTGTCGATAGCGGATGCTTTCCTACGTAAGCACATTGGGGCTCTCGCATATACTTTCCACCTGGACGAGCATCTCGCCATAACCGCGAGAGGAGGCTTCACTCTCCTGTCTCGCCACTCCGGGACTGTCCAGGTGTGTGAGGCCACGGCCAGCTGCAGGGAGCCCAACGACGTAGAACTCAATCGGCTTCCGGGCAATACCAACCTGATGGCCGGACTTCAGGCGGAGTTCTCGCCAGTCTACGGTAAGATCAACCTGATTGCCGAGCGAGTTCTCCACTTCGACATCTACGTCACCGGTGGGCTGGGTTTGTCCAGCTACTCCATTCAAAAAGATGGTGCCGATGCATCCGGGATGTCACCTGCTCTGCTCCTTGGGGTGGGCCAGCGCTACTTCGTCAACCAGTGGCTCGCCGTGCGTTTGGAGATTATCGATTTTCTCTACTTTCAGCCGACCGGTAAGAAGGATCGCCAAATCCAAAATGACTTTTTGTTCACCGTGGGAGCATCTTTCTTCTTTCCGACAACATTTTCGTACTGATGCCTGGGTAGGTTCCGATGGTTGATTTCCTTCGAAGAAGAGGCGCGGTTTTTGCCGTCTTGGCTGGCTTGTCCATGGCTCTGCCGTCACATGTCGAGGCTATCAGCTTCGATGGGTTCGATTTGGATGACTCCTCGAGCGATGATGACGACGACTTGGACTTCGATTTCGACATAGGCGGGCCCAGTGTCGATGACGAGGACGATGGTTTTGCTTTCGACGGTTTCGATCTGACCGATGATGCCCCCGATGCGGGGGATGCGGAGCACCGGGCTCTAGATGACGCTATCACGCGTATGGAGAGAGGTGAGCTGGCAGCCGCCGCCGTGGCCTTCCACGACATCTTGACTAATCCAGCTGCGGCCGAGCTTCACCATCAGGTTCATTATCTCTTGGCGCGGTCGTTTTTCGACATGGGGATGTTCTATAGCTCCCTTCAGCTATTCAATCAGATCCTCATCGTTGGCCCCGCGCACGGTTACTTCGATGTCTCCCTCGAGTGGCTTTTCCACATCGGAAGGGAGATGGTGAACGAGGCGGGCATCCTCGAGTACATCGCGGCCTACGCCGACTACGAGTTTCCCGCGGCATATAGGGGCGAGTTCCGCTATCTTTTGGCGAGGTTTCACTTCGCGAGAGGTCGCGCTCTGCTCGAGGCAGGAATGCAGGAGGAAGCGGACGAATCCTTCGACGAGTCGCTAAGGTTGCTTCAGCAGGTTGGCGATGACTCTGTTTTCTACCCCCGCGCGGTCTTTCTGGAAGGGCTACACAACTATCTGACCGGTCGGCCGCAGATTGCCGTGGAGAGATTCCAAGATGTCGTGAGGATGCTGCACCCTCGGCGGGGGCGGTTTACAGACAGTCGCGTGCGGAACCTGGCGTTCATGCAGCTTGCTCGAATTCACTTCGAGCACGACCAGCCCGGTTACGCTGCCTTCTATTATAGGAGGCTGCCGCGTGGATCGGAACAGTGGCTACAGAGCCTCTTCGAGTCCTCCTGGGCCTACTTCCGAATGGGCGACTACGAGCGTTCTCTCGGCACCATGGTCACTTTGCACTCGCCCTTTTTCATTCATGAGTATTTTCCCGAATCTTTGATACTGAAGGCTGTTATCTACTACGAGAACTGTCGCTACCCCGAGGCGAAGATGATTGTCGACGAATTCGAGCAGGTCTACGGCCCCGTTCAAGTGGAGCTGGCCCGTATCACCGCTGCTCGAAAGACGCCAACCGAGTACTACGAGCTCCTCGCGGATGTACAGCGTGAACGACGGCCCGATGCCTCCAGGCAGGTGTTGCAGCGGATTTTGCGAGCGGCGTTGAGCGACAGGGAGTTTGCGGCCATGAATGAGGCCGTGCAGGAAGTCGAGTCGGAGATAGACAAGCTTCGTGGCAGCCCTTCGGTCCTGTCTCGGTCAGGGCTGGCAAGTCAGATGCTGGGCGAGCTGCAAGACCTCAGGTCGGATTTGATTGAAAAAGCCGGTTTGATGGCGAGCGCCAAGCTCTATGCGGAGATGGAGGCGCTAAAGGAGCTAATTGGGCAAGGCTTGAGAATTCGCTTCGAGACCACCGCTCGTGAACGAGAGTTCTTGGAGGAGCAGCTCCAGGCCGGTGGTCGTCTGGACGTCATTCGTGAGTATGCCTACTCCGTTGCGGTATCGGACGAAGAGCTCTACTGGCCTTACGATGGAGAGTATTGGCGAGATGAGCTAGGAAACTATCAGTACACCCTTACCCGTGGCTGCCGAGACGATCGTTTGAGCGCCGGCAGAGAGTGATCTTCCCATGAAACTTCTCGCCCAAGGAAGCAAGAGCACGCGTTCTTTGCGGGTCCTGGCGGGGCTTTGCCTCGGCTCGTTCGCCGTCATGACGGCGGTTCCGGCGACATCCCAGGACCGGCGAGCTAGACGCTACGAGGATGTGGCCAGCCAGCTCGGAGAGCGGAGAGAGCGAGACCTCGACGACGCGCTGAAGGAAGACTTGTCGCATGAGCCCGTGGAGCGGGAGGAAGCCCGGCCGGCTCTGGACTTCGAGCAGTTCAGAAGAACGGTCGAGCTGCAGGTGGCTTCCAAGCGTCGCTCGCAGATCGATACCCTATCTCGTATCGTTCAGATGGGACCGTCGGCGGACGAGGCTCCCGACCTTCTCTTCCGCTTGGCGGAACTCTATTGGGAAGAGGCTCGATACTATTTCTTCGAGTCGCATGCGAAACTCGATGACATCATCGACGCCCAGAACCGAAACGATCAGCGGCGCGTCCGTGCCCTGGAGGCCGAGAAGGAATCCCTCGAGCGGCAATCCGAGGATTATCGTGTTCGCTCGATCGAACGTTATCGCGAGATCGTTCGTGATTATCCCGAATACGAGAGGCTCGACCACGTTCTCTTCTCGTTGGGCTCGAACCTTTGGGAACAGGATCAGGCCGACGAGGCCCTGCGGGTCTACGGGGTTCTCGTTTCGCGCTTTCCCGATAGCGACTACGTGCCCGACTCGTACTTGGCGGTCGCCGAGCACCACTTCAGGGAGGGCAACGTCCGGGTGGCGCAGCGAGGATACGAACGGGCGGTGGAGTTCACCGACTCTCGTGTGTACGGCTATGCCTTGTACAAGCTTGGATGGTGCTACTACAACATCGGCGACTTCAGGCAAGCGGGCGATCTCTGGCGGTCGGTAGTGCATTATGGGCAGCTTTCCACCGATATCGGTGGTGAGAATAGGATGGCCTTGGTGCGTGAGGCCCGGCGTGACTTCGTGCTGGCGTATGCGCACTTTGGTGATCCGCGTCAGGCGATAGACGTCTTCAAGGAGCTTGGCGGAGACGAGCATTGGCATCGCATGCTTCGTTCGCTTGCGGGCCTTTATTACGATGACGGGAAGAATCGCGAGGCGATAGTCACCTTCAGAATACTCATGGAGCTCGATCCTTTGTCTCCGGAGGCCACGCTCTACCAGGCTAGGATTGTGGACGCGGCTCAGCGGATGGGGAACAAGCGCTTCACCGTGAATCAAGCTCGAGTGCTCGTGGAGACCTTCGAGTCCGTGCAGGAAGCCGGGACCATCGAGACCGATGAGGATCGGAAGCTCTTCGAAGAGGCGGAGAAGATGGCCGAGCGCACGCTTCGGTCACTGGCCGTTACCTGGCATAGCGAGGCAAGGAAGACTCGCCAGGAAGAGACCTACTGGTACGCGTACGAGCTGTACAGGGACTACCTCGAACTCTTCCCAAGCACGGAGTACGAGTATCAATTGCGCTTCTACTTCGCCGAGCTGCTGTTTCATCTCGAGGAGTGGGAAGATGCGGGCAAACAGTACACGGCGGTCGTCAAGATTGACGCCGAGCGCAAGGCTGGGGAGCGCCTGGGTGAGGACGGCAGGCCCGAGGAGGTTGGGGAGTTCCTCGCCGACGCGGCCTTCAACGCGGTTTTAGCCTATGAAGAGTTGGTTGGTGACTTCGACAAGACGGAGGAGCTGCCGGATGTCGAGCCTACCGAAAAGATAGATGTACCTCCGGTGCGAAGAGCTCTGCTCGATGCTTGCGAGAGGTATCTCGAGTTCGTGCCGGATGGAGACGACTTCGTCTCCATAACCTACATGATTGCCAACACCTACTATCGTTACAATCGCCTGGAGGAGGCCATCGAGAAGTTCGCCCTCATTGCTCTGGACCACTCGAGGCACGAGCTTGCCGAGTACTCTGTCAACCTCATTCTCGACTCCTGGAACCTTCTGGACAGACCCGACAAGGTGAACAAGTGGGCCCGTAAGTTCGCTGCCAATCCGGTTCTGGCGAGGGGCAGCCTCGGCGACGAGATACGCGAGGTAATCGAGTCCTCGGCTCTGACGATGACGGAGGCTGTGGCCGAGGAAGGGAACTACAGGGAGGCCGCCGAGGCATATGAGGCGTTCGTGGCCGAGTTTCCCGATTCCGATCGTGCCGACGCGGCTCTTTTCAATGCCTCCGTGGCCTGGGCAAACTCCAAGGATCTAGACCGGGCACTGGCGCTTCGCGCAAGAATCATTCGGGACTACCCCAACAGCAAGTTGGTTCCCGAAGCCATCTACACTACCGCGGTAGGTTACGAATCCGTGGTCGAGTGGGAGCGAGCGGTCGAGTTCTACGAGATGTACTTCGATGAGTTCGTCAAGCAGAGGCAGGCGGCCGAGGCAAGGCAAAGACGAGCCCGCAGGGGACGACGTCCTCCTCCTCCTCCCGACGACGAGGGAGTCTTCGAGGAGTCGAAGGCTCAGGAGGCTTTGTTCCAGGCCGCCATGCTCCGTGAGGGATTGGGTGATTATCCTCGCTCGCGGGCACATCGCCTTCGTTACGTGGATATGTGGCCGGAGTCCGAAGAGAGCCGGGCACTCTACAGGTCCGTCGCCGATCTCTTGGAGAGGGAAGGGGACGTTGCTGGGACCGCAAGACACCTTCGTCGCTACATGGAGCAGTATCAAGACGAGATAGACCACGATAGGCGGCTGGTTATCGAGACCCGACGTATTGGTCTCCTAGAGAAGGCAGGGCATCACAGAGAGGTTTCTAGAATCTACGACGAGGCGCTCAATACCTTCCGGTCCATGGGCTCGGATCCCGAGCAGTTCGAGGGCGGTTTGCTGCCCATCGCGTGGGCGGAGCTAAAGACCATCGAGCCCGAGTTCGAGGCCTACAGGCGAGTAAGGTTCGAGTACCCCTGGCGTGATAGGCTTCGCCCGGCCCAGCTAACCGCTAGGCTGCAGAGACGGCCCTCACAGCAGCTGGTCAACCGGCTCGAGCGAGGTATAGAGGCATCGGATGCCGGTTTCCGTGCGAGTCTCGAGAACAAGAGTCAAGAGCTGCAGAAGGTCGTGGCTCGCTACACGCAGATAGTCCAGTACCGGCAAGCCGAGCCTGCTCTATGCGCACTCGAACGGATTGGTGATGCGTACCACGATTTTCTCGAGGCATTGAAGGAAGCCCCGAGCCCTCCGTACCTAGAGGCTGTCTATCGACTGCAACTGGTGGTTCAGGAGGAGGAGCCGGACCCCGATGCAGACATCGAGAGCACCTTCAGAATGGGACTGCAAGAGCAGTCCCTGCCGCTGGAGGAGCAAGCGGTCGAGGCCTGGAGGGCCGCCGTCGACAACGCCCGGCAGCACGGGATTCGCTCGGAATGCGCGGACCGGGCCTTGGAGAAGGTCCACCAGCTGCGGCCGGGTATGTATCCGGAGTTCGTTGAAAAATGGACTGAGCCCGACATCTCTTCGCCCATCATGCGCAAGGGCAGCTTCCTGTTGACGAAGATTCAAGACGTGCCGGAGGTGGATTCCGCGGAGGCGGGTCTTCCTCCAGACGTGGCGAGTGCCCCGAGACCCGATGGTCGAGCCGTTCGTCGCGGTTCGGCTAGCGACAGCGAGCGTAGGACAAGCGGTCGCGCGGGCAGGGACCGGACGGAGGCCGAAGGTTCTTCGCGGGATACGTCCTCCTCGGACCGTCGAGGACGACGCTCTGGAACCTCTGGTGGAGGCGAGCTTCCCTCGCCGGATGAGGATCTGTTCTGATGACTTACTCCAAGGGCTTCGATAATAACTGCATGAATCGTTTTTCCCGTTCAGTTCCGCAGCAGTGTTGCCGCGTTCATGGCGGGCGAAGTAAGCGCCGTCTTTTCGAGATGCTCGTTTTGGCGCTCTGTCTCATGATGCCTCTTGCTGCCTGCAAGACGCGCACGGCGACCGGGCCATCGCCACTCGATGATCGAAGTGTTCGCAGCGATCCTGCCGCCGAGGTTACACCCGAGCAGATTCGTGCCTTCGAGGATGCGGTGGCCGTCTTGGAGGAGCAGCAGGCTGAGGGAGAGGTAGACCTCGATGAGCTTCAAGGCAGGTTCGAGCAGCTGATTAGGCGAGCGCCTCAGGTCGGAGAGGCTTGGTACAACCTCGGGGTCATTCTCGAGCGCAGGGGTGATCTAGAGAGAGCGGAGCAAGCCTACAAGAGAGCTCTGGAGCAGAAACCAACCTTGAAGGAGGCTGCCGAGAACCTGGCCGTCCTCTTCCATAATCAGGGAAACGTTGGGGAAGCGGTCGACGTGCTTCATCAGATCCTTACTGTTCAGCCGGATGCCAGCAACGCCCGGGCCAGGTTGGCCGATATCTATCGGGAGCAGGGAGATAACCAGAACGCGAGAGCGTTCGCTCGTGAAGCGCTCATTCGTGACGCGGAGAATGCGGTCGCCTACAAGGTTCTGATGTTCTTGGCGATGGCCGACGGAGATGCCCCTAGGGCTCGTTTGTTGGCGCGGCGGGTGCTTTCTCTCGGTGGTGAGGACCCCGAGGTTTACTGGGAGCTGGCAAAGCTCGAGAAGGCGGCGGGGGATTTGGATGCGGCCAAGAGCAACCTTCGGAGAGCTGCCTCCTTACGGGAAGACTATCTAGCCCCTCGGCTCCTGCAGGCCAAGATCGCAATGGACGAGGAGGACTGGAGCACGGCACGCAGCCTCTACAAGGAGGTTCTTCAGCAACAGCCAGAGATGGCGGATGTATGGCTGAACGTTGGA
>SKWY01000370.1 GCA_007128675.1 Deltaproteobacteria bacterium
CGCTCGTACTCCTGGATCACGCGGATGCTCATCGCGAGCCAGATGAGAACTATAGCGACGGCTACGATGACTCCAAATGGAAGCCCAAACATTCCCCTTCCTCCTTTTCGATGCACTAGCGCGAAGCGTCGAAAGCGACGCGTACTTTCAAATCATTCGGTGGACTCCGGCGCGACCTTGAGCTCGAGCCCCCGGACCTCCACCACCACGACGGAGGTGTTGGCGGGTATCGGTTCATCGCTCACGGCTTTCCACAGCTCGCCATGGACGAAGACCCGCCCTCCCTCTGGGCCAATATCCGTCCGCGACTTGCCAAACTCTCCCTTCATTCCCTCGTGTCCCGTAGTTCCCCGGCGCCTGTGAACGTGGAGGATGAAGAGCATCAGCCCGATGGCAACAGTCGCCATCAGGAAGACGGTCGGAAGTATCACTCCCCACGATACTGTGATGTCGGGATCCACGAAAAACTCCGGGTCGGCGGTATCCATCAGAAGCGACGAGCCAAGGATCATGATGGCAACCCCCGCAAGAGCGAGAATGCCGTAGGCTGTAACATAGATCTCCGCAACGATGAGACCGATGGCGAGAATCAAAAGAACGACTCCGCCCACGTTCACGGGCAGGAGATTGAGTCCTATACCGGCCAAAAGAAGAAGGAACAACCCGATCGCGGCGGGAAAAATCAGCCCTGGGTTGTATAGCTCCATCATGAGGCCAAGCATCCCGAGCATCATCAAGACATAGGCAACGTTGGGGTTTCCAAGGACCATCAGGACCCTCTGCTGTATGGTCATGGGATGGTCGACTATTTCGGCTCCGGCCGATCTGATCTCGACGCGTCGATCGTCATGCAGCGTCACCTCGCGGCCATCTATCTGTTCGAGAAGCTCATTGAGGGTACTGGCTAGAAGATCGACCACACCTAGCTCCAACGCCTCGCTCGCCGTGGCCGAGACCGCCTCTTTTACGGCCTTCTCGGCCCACTCGGCGTTTCGATCCGTCTGTTCCGCAACGGAGCGGGCGAAAGCCGCGGTATCCTCGACGACCTTCGCGTCCATCGTGCCGGACTCCTCATCGGAGCCGCCTCCCCCCATGGCCACGGGGGCCGCAGCACCAATGCGACTTCCGGGCGCCATGGCCGCCACATGGGCCGACATGGTGATGAACATGCCCGCCGAAGCAGCACGCGCCCCCGTCGGATAGACATATACAATAACCGGAACATCTGCCTCCAAGAACGAGCGCGATATCTCCCGCGTGGACTCGAGCAAGCCGCCAGGCGTATCTAGGACGAGCAAGAACAGGTCGTACTCTTGGTCCTCGGCGGCTGCCAAAGCGTCCATGAGATAGCTGGCGGACCCCGGGCTGACTACTCCGTCCAACACCGCTCGAAGAGCCCTCGGGCGGCCTTCACCAATCTCTCCAGGGGCCGGTCTCTTGGCTTCATCCATCCCCTCCTCGAGCGCCGCCTCGCCATGCCCGTCACCATCCGCCGAGTCCGATTCCTCCCGCGGGGCCTCGGCGGTGCCCTCGTCGAGCAGCACCATCCACGAATCGGTCGAAAAGGCACTCGTCGATTGCGAGGCAAGGATAGGCGAGCCAAGGCCGGACAGGGCCAAGAGCCCCAGTCCCAAAGCGAAAAAGAGCATGCTAGCAGCCCTCAGCCTCCATCGAAGAGGGCGCCGCGTTTTGTATTGTTCAAGAGATATCATCGTCAAAAGCTCTCCAATCGAGCCATCACAGCCTGCAGATCCTTCCAGACATTCGCCTTCTTTGAAGGATTCCGGAGCAAGTACGCAGGGTGAAAGGTGGGCATGAAGTCGATTCCCTCGTATCGGTGCCACTTCCCTCGCACCCTGCTGATGGATGCCGAGGGATCGTGGAGGAGACACTGCACCGCGAACCTGCCAAGGCCAACGATCACCTTGGGGGCGATCACGGCAAGCTGCGCCTTTAGAAAACGTTCGCAGGAGGCCACTTCTTCTGGTTCCGGATCACGATTTCTCGGTGGTCTGCATTTCACGACGTTACAGATGTAGACATCCTCTCGACGAAAACCCATCGCCGCAATCATTCGATCGAGAAGCTGTCCCGCGGCTCCTACGAAGGGCTCCCCTCGAGCGTCCTCTTGGGCGCCAGGACCTTCTCCGACGAAGACGAGATCCGCTTTCGGATGGCCAACACCGAAGACCAGGTTCTTTCGACCCTCGAAGAGCTCGCAGCGCCGGCAATCGCCCAGCTCCTGTCTCACTGTTTCCATTGAAGAGACGACCGGATCCGGCTTCGCCTCCATCTCCGGCCGCAAAAGGTCAGGCTCATCCTTTCGGCTATCAGGGGCGGCGATCGGCGTTGGTGCCTTGCCCGAAGGCGCAGACTTCGCTGTGCTGGAGGCGGCATCAGTCGATCCGGCGGGTACGCGGACGGTACCGGATGCGAGCCGCCAGGAAAGAAAAGACTCCACGTCCCGCAGGAGACGTACGATCTCGGCTCTCGTCTCCGGATTCTTGCCGAAGCCGTGTCCTGTTGGGCTCTTGATGATCATGAGTCGTCGACCTAGTTGCTGGAAACTACCTTTGTAGCCACTTCCGTCAAGAACAGGCTACCACCTCATAATTGGTCCGCTTGGGAGCTACGTCCACCCAGCCGTCGGTTGAGCAGCAAGACGACTCTATCCAGGATGCTATGAGCCACCTCGTTCTTGGTGGCCATGGGCAGAGCCTGCTCGCTGGATGCCTCCACCAGGGTTACCTCGTTGTTCGGGCTCTCGAAGCCGCCTTCCTTCGAGCCCACGTCGTTGGCGATGACTAGATCCAACTTCTTCTGCCTCAGCTTGCGTCTGGCGTTGGGCAGCAGATCCTCGGTCTCCGCTGCGAATCCAACTAGAATAGGCCTATCAGGCCGGCCCGCAAAGCGGTCGCCCAGCCGTGCGAGCACGTCGGGCGTGCGGCGAAGCACGAGCCGTAGCTCGTCGTCGTCCTTCTTGAGCTTACGAGTCGAAGGAGAGCACGGAGCATAGTCTCCAACGGCCGCTGCGGCGAGGATCACGTCGGCATCGGTGGCAGCCTCCAGTGCAAGGCCGAGAAGCTCGTCGACTGTTTGGAAACGCAGAGTCCGCACCCTAGGAGGAGGAGGAAGCGTTGTCGGCCCCAAGAGCAACGTTACCTCCGCCCCCCGGCGCATCGCGGCATCGGCAAGGGCATTACCCATTCTTCCCGTCGATGGGTTGGAGATGAACCGGACGGGATCAATCGACTCTCTTGTGGGTCCCGACGTCACCAGGACTCTGTATCCCTCCAGATCCCGAGGTCCAAGAGCCCGGGCAAAGGCCGTCACCACCTGGTTCGGGCTCTGCCCCACCGGCATGACAACCGCGTCGTCGGCCAGAACACCGAGCAAAGCCTCGACCCAGGGAGCCATGGGCATGCTTGCTCCCGGCGAGAGCAGCCTTGGCCCATTACTGCATAGAAAAACGGATCCAGCAGCATCGATTGGCCTCCCCGTCGCAACTCCCGCGACCAGCTCGGCGCCAGAAGCCATCATAAGCACGCCGTCCACCTCTTTTGCAAGAGACTCGCCTTCCCTGGCGGTCCGCAGAACGGGCGCGGCACTGACGGTTGCTAGCGTGAGATCCGGGAGCCACCGAGGAGTCGTGGCCGTGACGGCAACTCTCACCGAGGCGCCAAGCTTCACCAGTCGACGAGTCACATCCGCCGATAGAAAGGACTCAGGCCCGCCATCCACCGCAAGCGCAAGCTTGCGACCGGAAAGTGAGAAGGTGTTCACTGGTGACTACTCCAAGTACTGCTCTATGCGCCGAAAGAGATCGATACGATCGACGAGGTTCGTGAGGTAATCAAGCCGATCGGTGTCGAGGGTGATGACCTCCGATAGATCGTAACGCTCGAACCAGTCCTCGTATAGCTTGTTGAGACGCCTGACATATGCCGCTGGAACCGCCTGCTCCTCTGGACGGCCTCGCATGACTATACGGCGCCTGATGGTTCTGACGCTCGCTCGCAGATAGATCATGAGATCCGGCGGCGAGAGGCTCTTGCAGGCGGCCGCGTAGAGAGCCTCATAGGTCTGCCAGTCTCTCTTGGAGATGAGCCTCTGCCTGTGGAGATTGCGGGCGAAGACCTCTGCATCCTCATAGATGGTTCGATCCTGCACCACTATTCCATCGGTCTCCTCCAGGCGCCTATGCAGTCGAAGCTTATGGGCCAGAAACGCGAGCTGCGAGTGAAAGGCCCACCTCTTCATATCCGAGTAGAAGTCGGCGAGATAAGGGTTGTCGGCATGTGGCTCGTAGAACGGCACCAAACCGTAGCGGCGAGAGAGGAAATGGACCAGCTCCGTCTTGCCCGCTCCCATGTTGCCTGCCACGGCTATGAAACGCTTGCTCTTCTTCCTTTTGATCTTGGCTGACATTCCAGAGGACTCGTACCACCCCTTGCGTCCGCTTCAAAGCAGTTCGGGCCGGCTCTCTTCGGCTTGGTCGGGGATATCGGCGCAACGTGCGGTATTGCCGCGGGCCAATCGGCCCGTTCTAGGGTCTCGGACCAGGCCTAAAGGGGCCGATAGGCGTTGAACACCGCCTAGAGACTAAGCCTGCCCCGCCAGCCATGGAGGCGGCGGCTGGGCTGGATGGCCATCCCTTTCGAGACGAAATCAGCTGTGCTAGAAGTGCTGCATGCGCAAAGGGGCCTTTTCAATCCCCAGCCGGCAAAGGACATTCAGGGCTGCATCATGCATGGTGGCAATACCAATTCTGCTGTGCCTGCTCTCTGCCTCGTGCTCCTCTTCCAGGCAGGGACGACTTGCACATGATGACGTATCCGGCTGGCTCGATAGAGGGCGGGCAGCCGCGGCCGAGAACCGTCATCTAGACGCAGCAGGCGCCTTCGAGAAAGTCCTCGAAGTGGACTACTCTTCCCTCGATGCCCATAGAGGGCTGATTCTAGCTCATTTGAACCTCGGACGACTCAAGGCACTCGAGCAGCTCTACCGAGAGCGGCGGGCCTCGGATCCCATGAATCCCTTTCACTCCTATGGCCTTGCGATTACTCTCTACGCCACATCGACGGGGCTAGCGGATAAGGCCTTGAGCCTTCTTTCTGAAGCAAGGGAACACAGACCTGATCTCTCCGACATCCCGTATAGGAAGGGAGTGATCCTGCTTGACGCCGAGCGTTATGCCGAGGCCCGCCAGGCTTTCGAGAAAGCGCTTGCCATCGAGGATCTAGCTCGTTACCGGGCGCCTTTGGCTCTTTCACTCTATCACCTTGGCAAACCCGAGCAGAGCCTGGAGGTCTTGAGGGGGCTGCTCCACCTCGACCCATCACCAAATGAGGTCGAGATGGCTCGACAAGTCGCCGAGAGGATCTCCGACCCTTTTCGCGGCTTCCCCGAGGCGGCCCGCGGGAAGCTGACTCGAGCCATAGACTGGCTCGAAAGAGCTGACGTGCCCCAAAATGCCCTCGATCTCTTGCGGGAGATTCTTCTTGAGCACCCCGAGGCGGCGATGGTTCATGCAGTGCTCGGTTTGGCATACCAGCGGATAGATGCTGGAGGAGAAGCCTTCATTCACCTTCAGCACGCAGTGGAGCTCGCTCCCCATCTGGCGATTACCCACCTCTATCTAGCCAACCTACTTGCCTCCCGCGAGAGATACGAGGACGCTCGCGATAGCTACCTTGCGGCCCTGGAGAGAAACCCTCTGCTCCTCGAGGCACACGCAGCGCTTGGGAACGCTGCGGCCGAGCGTGGAGACACGAAGGAAGCAACCCGCCATCTAAGGGCCTGGTCGCTCCTCGATCCAAGACGCACTCAGCCCCGTCTGTTGCTGGCTCGCACCTTGGCCGCCGCAGGCGATCTGGACGCAACGGAAAGAGAACTCAAGGGCGTCCTCGAGTTGGAAGAGGACAACCTGGAGGCCCACCTCTCACTGGGCGCCGTTTATGTCCGCCGTCATTCAGAAACCCCTGGACCCGAGCTTCGCGAGGCCTACGCAAGGATGGCAAAAGAGCACCTCGACCGGGTGCTCGCCGTTCAGCCGGACAATCCTGCCGCTCGGCGGCTCGTGGCAGAGATAAGATGAGCAAGGCGCGCCCGAAAGAATCGGAGACCTCCCCGGCTGTTCTGGGCCGCTTGAGGACTCTTATCGAATCATTCCGTGCTTCTAGCCAGTACTTCAAGTGGCGAACAGCCGTTGTGGCCGGCTGGGTCATCGCCAGTGCTTTTTCGGTCGCCCTCGCCATGTCGGGGGTGGAACGCAATCCCATCGACGCGATGGTCGGAGTACGAACCGTCCTCGGTACTCACGTAGTCTTCGTGCAAAACAACAGCTCGCAGCCATGGCAGAATGTCACGATAGAGCTACCGGGAGGATGGATATACGAGCAGAGGACCATGAGACCCCAAGAGAGAGTCCTTCCTCCGGTTACGGAGTTCTACCGAGGAGACAAAGACAACCGCGAGCTTTCCAAAGACTTCTTTCCTGCCCAGGTAACCGTTTCCACGAGCGGGGGCATCTACGTTTGGGATGCCTCTCGCAGCAGGTAGAATTTCCGCGGCTACTTCTTCCTGGAAGAGGCGGTCTCGTTGCTTTGGCGCAGCTCTTCGATGAGCTTGGCCATCTTCTTACGCTCATTTGCCGCCGCAAGAACCTTTTGAACTTTTTCGAGCACCTCGGCGACATCCTCGAAGGGCTTCAAAAGATAGCCTCGCGCACCTAGATCCATCGCCTCGATCGCTGTCTCCAGGGAGGCATAGCCCGTTATCATGATTGCTTCCGGGCCTTGGTCCATGGTGCGGGCCTTTCGAATGATCTCCATGCCCGACTCGTCGGGGAGGTTCTTGTCTGCAATGACGACGTCGAATGCTTCCTGCTCCAGCTTCGAGAGACCTTCGGCGCAATTCGTTGCAAACGCTACCTCGTATCCCGCTTCGGACAGTAGCTCTTCGAGCACGAGATTCACCGCCCGCTCATCGTCCACCACTAGAATTCGAGCCACGTCTTTCACAGCGTCCCTCCCTTCTCGAGACCCTCGGCCGGCGGCTCGACTACCGACGGCAGCCTCACCTCCACCACTGTTCTATAGCCCTTGTCCTTGCCGCCCAAAGAAGGCTCCTCGCACCGACGAATCGTCAGATCGCCACCGTGAGCGTTGGCGATCTCCTTGCAGATCGGCAGCCCCAGCCCAGTGCCTCTTTCCGGATCCTTGGTAGTGAAGAAGGGATCCAACACTCTTTCTCGTAGATCTTCGGGAATACCAACGCCCGTATCGGAGACGGTCAACAAGATCTCCTTGTTGGCCGTCTCGCTTCCAGCCAGACGAACCCGGCGATCCTCCTGCTCCTCGACTGCATCAAATGCGTTGGTCAGCAGGTTCACCAAAACTTGCTGCAGTTGGACCTCGTCAAGGGGCAGGATAAGGGACTCCGGCTCAATCTCGATTACGAGATCCACCCCGGCACGACGAAGAAGGTGATCCAGTAGCTCCACGACTCGACTCGCCACATCCCCGAGATGTGCCGTTCCTTCCTTCGTGTCCATGCGGGTATGGGTCCTGATCCTGTCGACTAGACTAACCAAGACTCCCGCTTGCTGCTCGATGAAAACCGCACGACGAGAAGTGGCCTCATCTTCACATTGCGCACCGATCATCTGCGCAAATGCCTTGATGGCCACCAGCGGCTGATTCATCTCATGCACTAGAGCCGCTACTCGCGTCCCGAGTTCGGCGAGCTTGGCCGCCTGCAACAGCATTCCCCGCAGCCTTTCGACCTCCAACGAAAGCTCATCAGCGCAGGCTTCATCGACCGAGCCGGGATCACGCCGAGTCTCTCTCATGCTACTCCCAAACGCTCTTTTCCACCTTGAGCTGCAGTGGCTTACGCCTGGGCGAAGCCTCGCGAACAAGCAATGGGCTCTCGGATATCTCCACGTTGCCCGCACCATCCTCTGCGAGCAATCGCAGGCGGTTTTCCCCCTCGGTGAGGGGAACCTCCAGCTCGAACCGCCCATCGTAACCCACAGGCGTGACCGTCTTCCCAAGACGCACGCGAACTCCAACATCCGTTCTACCACTCACCTTGACGCTGGAAGCCCGAGTTCCCTCGGCCGGCCAATGAACCTGCAAAAAGACCTCCTTCGGGATGGCGAGAGGCTCACCAGGAGGCCTGCCAGGCAAGGCTACCGCCTGCCTCCCCGCAGGAACGACAACCCGCCTGCCTTCAGCGGTCAGACCAACCTCACCCCGGCGAGTTACGACTCCAAGCAGCCCGTCACCATCGGCAACGAGGTTGAACTCCCCTCCCGTGGTATCCGCTCTCGCTCCCCCCGCAACGGAGTCGAACTCGAACGTCCGGCGGCGTCTACGCTCGACGTCGGCCGCCACCCGGCCCGTCCCCAAGGTGAATCGGGAGATCTCTGGAGTCTCATCGCCTATGGTGAAGTTGGTGTTCGGCGTCAGAGTGAGGGTCGCGCCCTGCCTGGGTCTCAAGATTACCTGGCTAAAATCGGCGGTTCGAACCATATCGCCCTCGGTGAGCTTCGCGCCCGGCTCGAGGCTCACCCACTGCTGGCCAACGTGTCGAACCTCTGCTTTGCCAACTACGGAGGCAACCAGCACTCTATCCGAGGCCACCTCGGCCTCGCCCTCGACAAGGGGGGCACGGCCCTGTGCTCCAAAGAGGTTCAAAGCCAGCAAAGCCGTGGCTGAAATAAGGCAAATCCCTGTCCATACTCTGGCGAAACGCAAGCTCACGACCTCATACTAGCAGGCTTCATTCGAGATGGGAGAGTTGAGCGAGACCAACTCGCGGAAACTCGAAACCGCGGGCCATCGAAATCGATTCGAATCTTCCTGTCTTGGTCTCACTTGTTCGCCTTCTCGACCCGTCCCGACCGCAGGCCTCCCCCTCGGGGATGTAAGGGCGAGATGCCATGAATCGGCATATGGGAAGAGCGCGTCTCTATTAATGGAACAAAGAGGCACCCGGCCCTGTGAGCCTGATGAGAGGGAGAGGGAAAGGAATGCATGTCAACCTGGTATAGGAAGACGAATAGTGAAAGTGCTCCCCTCCTCGAGGCTGCTTTCCACATCGAGGGTCCCATTGTGGGACTGCACGATCCTGTAGGCCACCGACAATCCAAGACCGGCTCCACGCCAGTCTTCCTTGGTCGTGAAGAACGGCTCGAAAATGCGATCGAGGTTCTCCCGCGGAATGCCGGAGCCGGTATCGAGGATGCGAAGAAAGACGAAAGGATCCTCGATACCCGTCTCGACTCGAACAACCCCCCCTTCGGAGGTCGCCTGACTCGCATTTGACAGCAAGTTGAGCACCGCTTGCTGCATCTGTGCCGAGTCCGCGCGCACTCGTGGAAGGTCTGGGTTCAAATCCTCTTCGAGGCGAATGCCCTTGCTCTGCATCAAGGAGAGCTGCAAAGCAATCGCCGATGAGGCTATCTCATTGAGGTCGGCCTCCACGAGCAAGACCTTTTCACCCTGCTCGGAGAATCGAAGAAGGTTCATCGTGATCTCTCGACAACGCTTCGCGTCTTCCTCGATCCGCCGAAGCAGCTTCGTCTCCGGATCGTCGGACTTTCGCCTTCGCAACAAGAGCTGAGCCATTCCAAGTATTCCAGTCATTGGATTGTTCAGCTCATGCGCGACGCCGGCCCCTAGCTCACCAACAGCAGCCATCTTGCGCCTTTGCAGAAGCTCCGCCTGGGCCTGTTTCAGCTCGGAGGTCCTTTCCCTCACTCGTGTTTGAAGCTCACGGTTGAAGGTTTCCACC
>SKWY01000178.1 GCA_007128675.1 Deltaproteobacteria bacterium
AAGAAGTCGGTTCGCAGGGCAACGGCCAAGTAGCGAGACCGATTGCCGCTTCGATCCGTTGCGACCCGCGAAACGCGGGTCCAAGATCGGCGCGTGGCCCGTCCAGTCCGAGGCGGGCCCATTTTATTGGTTGACGTCTGCCGCAGTTGGCATGTCAGCCTCTTGGGCTGATTTCTTTCTTTTCTTTCAAGGAATGCCGGCTGCTCGTAGCTGGGTGATATACGTCTAGGGGGCGTGAAGAGCGTGCCGGAAAAAGCTGCGAGCCTTTCAAAGAGCGAGATTGCGGCGGTTGTCTCGGAGCTGTCGCCCTTGAGAGGCGCTTGGCTGCAAAGGGTTTGGGCGCGAGGCAAGGCTTCCTTGGTCTTGCGGCTTCGCGCCGCGGGCAAGAGTCACTTGCTGCTCATCTGTGCCGAGGCTCCCTATACCCGGCTCCACCTGGTGAGCGATCGTCCGAGGGCCTCGCTTGATGCGCCGCCGATACAGTCCGTCTTTCGCAACGAGGTCGAGGGGCTGCGACTCGAGTCCATTGGGCAGCTTGGAGACGACCGGATAGTCGAGCTGCTGCTCGAGGGTCAACGCCAAAGGAAGATCATCGCCGAACTCATGGGCAGGAGGGGAAACATTCTCTTGCTCGATGAGCATGGAGTCATTCTCTTCTCGGCCAACCCGTTGAGATCTCGATCCCACGAGGCCTCTGGTCACGACGAGGCAAGCAAACGCGGCGGGCCCGAGAAACAGCAGCAAGGCTATGGACGGAGCGTCATGGGGCTGGGGCTCTGCTATGAGCCTCCAAGACCCTACTCGCATACAGAGGTCCCGGATCGAAAGAGCCGTTTCGAGGCTACATCGCGGGCCTTGGAAAAGGGACCTTTTGCGGTCAACCGGGCCGTGGATGCCCTCTTCTCTCCATTGGAAAGGGAGCTTTCCCTGGAAAAGGAGAAGGGCCGGTTGGCGCGTCCCGTTCGAGCCTCCGTGTCCAGGACAAAAAGGGCGCTCTCTCGAATCGAGCAGGAGGCCAAGCGAGCCGGGGAGGCGGCTACCTTGAGAAGGTACGGCGAGCTGTTGAAGGCGGCCTTGCATCAGATAGAGAAAGGCTCGAGCGAGGTTCGAGTGATTGATTGGTACGAGGAAGGCCAGCCCGAGGCCAGGGTGCCGCTTAGGCCAGATCTTTCCGGCAAGGAGAACATGGAAAGGTACTTTCGCTTGGCAAGGCGTCTTGGCAAGGCGAGCGCCCGGATAGAGGAGCGGCGCCGGGAGCTCGAGACTCGTCTCTCCAAGGCTGGTCGCGTGCTGGATGCCTTGACCTCCGCGTCAGATGAGACCTCGCTGGAGAAGGCGAGACGTTTGGCGATGGAAGAGGGATTTGTTTCGGACGAGATGGAGCAAGAATCGAGGGAGAGCCGCGGCAAGACGGAAAGGCAAGCCAGAAGACGCCCTTATAGAAGGTATGTCAGCGCCACGGGAAGAACGATTCTGGTAGGGCGGGGATCTGTCGACAACGACGAGCTCACATTCAAGGTAGCTCGTGGCAACGATGTTTGGCTGCATGTCAGGGGGCATCCGGGCTCTCACGTGGTGATATCTCTGGCCAGGGAAGAGGAGCCCGACGAGCAGACTCTTCTAGACGCCGCAACCCTGGCGGCCCATTTCTCGAGTGCCCGGGGAGAGAGCGTGGTCGATATGGCTTGGACGAGGCGCAAGCACGTACGAAAACCGAAGGGAGCCCCACCGGGGTTGGTGACGGTCTCTCAAGAGCGGGGCTTGATGCTGAGGCTTGAGCCGGATCGATTGAAAAGGCTGCTAGAGGGACCGGCGGGCTAGCGCAAGACTTAACGTTCGTTAGGTAACTGGCATCTTCCGGGGCTCCTTTTTCGCCACGACAAGAAAGAAGGCGAAAAACTACTCCTGGAATTCTTCAGCAATATTGGCAGGCTGGAAGAATAGTGATGCCTGGGGCGGCAAATAAGCAAGTTGGCGCGCTACTTGCTGGGTGGCGTAGCACACCTCTTTCGTGTAAAGAGAACGCTTTCCGGTTTCTTTTTACCAGGGAGTTTCCATGGAAGCCCTCGACCAAGTCGTCAAGAGCATAGTTCGCGGACCCATAGCCTCTCGCTTGGTGCTTTCCGCAATGCTCCTTGCATTTGCTGGCGCGGCAAACGCCGCCGACTCCGATTGGACGATGGACTACCTGCCCGAGGGGCCTTCGGTGTTGGATCTCGCCGTTGCCGAGACGGCAGCGCCGGCTCCCAAACCACCTGCTCCAACGGAAGAGTCCGTGGAGGCGCTGGAGGATGAAGGAGTGGGGATCGATGAGGGACCGGTCCCAACCGATGAGCCGGCGGAGCCCGGCACATGGTCGGCTAGCGCCAACGTCGGCACGAGCACCAGCATGGCAATGTTCCATCCCACGGAGTATGTGCGCAGCTCCGGGCGTTCGCTGGCCATGTCGGTGGGCGGCACCGGGGCATATCGAATGACGGAGAAGCTGTCCGCATCACTTA
>SKWY01000267.1 GCA_007128675.1 Deltaproteobacteria bacterium
CCAAGAACCTTCAGGGCTCGCTGCCAGCCGCCGGTGCCACCATCTCCAAGAGTGGCGCGAGTAGCCGCCTCCGCCCGCCTCATGGCGTCCTCCGCCCGCTCGGTAAGCTCCTCCGGCTCGACTCTCAGTGCCTCCGCGAGCCTGCGAAGACTGGGGGCATCTGGCTGCTTCTGACCTCTTTCGATCCGGGACAAGGTCGATCGAGTTATCGCCGCGCGCGACGCGAGCTCCTGCTGCGTCAACCGAGCTTCCAACCTCAGTGCCTTGAGAAGCTTACCCACCACCATGGCATAAACTCTGCTCGAGTCGGGATCCTCCATGCCATTTTCTCTCGCGGCCTTGGTTCTTGACTCTTTCATCGCCTGCTCCCTTGCTACTGGCCCAAGGATACCGCACCCGGGCAGGCGCCTGTCTACAAAGTTCCGCCGGCATCCCAAAGCCGGACGCCCATCCAAGAGGCCTTGCGGGCCTCGAGGCGAACTTTCCAAGGAACATGGATGGACATGCACGTGCGCCACGTGGTGGACCATGTGCGGACCGCCCTGGGGCTACGGGCAAGCGCATCGAGGAAGACGCTTTGCGAACCCCAAGGGGAGCTCCCCCGCAAATCCGGATGCACGGAATGGAACGATGCCGCTTGACCCCCAACTTCATTGACGCCAGCCGTCTGGGAGTGGGCGTGTTAACCCGAATGACTGGGACCCGCGGGCGGAAAGATTCCTCTTTTACTCGAAAATCGAACATGAACCTGTTGACGAGAGACCGCTCATGGCACAGGTTCACGACGCCATGCGTATCCAGATTCCCGACGGACCAGAGATCGTTTTCAATGAAAGGTACATCTTGCTCGGCATCGTTGCCGTGTTCATCGTGATAGGACTCGCAACGTCCTTCTACACCGTGGCGACCCACGAGCAAGCCCTCGTCTTGAGGTTTGGACAGCACGTTCGCACCAGCGAGCCAGGCTTGCACTTCAAGCTGCCGTACCTGGTCGAGACGGTGCACAAGGTGCCCGTTCGCACCCGTGACGTGCAGGAGTTCGGTTTCCGCGGAACACGGGGCCCCAACGCCCCCCGCGGGCGAGGCGCCCGCGGCTACGAGGACGAGTCCTCCATGCTCACCGCCGACCTCAACATCGTCCACGCGGGGTGGGACATCCACTTCCGAAGAAGCGACCCCGAGGACTACCTGTTCCAAGTCGAGGAGCCTATTCAGACCCTCCGGGACATCTCGCAGTCGGTAATGCGCGAGGTCGTGGGCGACCGCGCCAGCATCCAAGCACTGACTGTCGAGCGCGCCGAAATTCAGATAGCCGCCCGTCAGATGATCCAGGATACCGCGAACGCCATGGGCCTTGGAATGAGCATCGTCGAGGTGAACCTCCGTGACGTGCTGCCACCGGAGGAGGTCTTCGACTCCTTCCACGACTTGAACCGAGCCACCCAGGACGCTCAGCGCTACTTCGAGGCAGCGTCCAGGGAGTACGAAGAGAAGGTCCCACGAGCAAGAGGTACCGCCCGCAGGAAGATCGATGAGGCGGAAGGCTACAAGGCTCGTAGAGTCAACGTCGCACAAGGTGAGGCGGAACGCTTCCAGGCAATCCTCGCGGAGTACGAGAAGGCCCCCGCCGTCACGCGGCGAAGGCTCTACCTCGAGACGCTCGAGAAGATCTTGCCCGCCGTCCGCGAGGTCGTTCTCACCAACGATAACGGCGCATCCGCGCCACTGCCGCTCTTGGAGCTGCGAAGAAGCGAGGCATCCACGGCAGCGAGAGCAGGCGGAGCCGCGACACGTTCTGGAGAAGGCCGAACGGTTGAGACTGGAGGTGACCGATGAAGCTCTTGTGGCTAATCCCGGTAATGGTCGTGCTGGCCATCGTGATGCTCTCACAGTCCCTCTACGTCGTGAACGAGTGGGATCAGGTGGTCGTAACACAATTCGGACGGCCCATCGGCGATCCCGTGACCAAGCCCGGTCTCCACTTCAAGACCCCCTTCATTCAAGACGTTCACAGGTACGAGAGGCGTCTGCTTCGCTGGGACGGTGACCGTCACGACACCATCACCAAGGACCGAAAGACGATCCACATCGACGTATCGGCGAGGTGGCGCATCTCCGACGCCCTTCGCTTCAAGGAAGAAGTCACCACCGTGGAGCGGGCGACCCGTGTCCTGGACGGCATCATCGCAAGCGCCGTAAGAAACGAGATCACTCAATACGACCTGTACGAGGTGGTGCGCAGCACGAACAGAATCCGAGAGGCGGAGATCACCATCGCCCAGGAAGGGATGGATCCCCAGCAACTCCAGGAGCTGGTAGAAGAGGAGACTCTGATGGCGCGGCGCGAGGCGCCCGAGCTGGAGACCGACGAGGAAGGCAACTACGTCGTCGGCCGACCGCTCGTCTCCGAGCGAATACTCGAGAGAGCCCGCGCATCCCTCGCCGAGGAAGGTGTGGGCATCGAGGTAGAGGACATCCTTCTAAAGGAGTTCAACTACACCAGCGAGGTCGAGCAGCAGGTCTACGCCCAGATGAACGAGGAGCTCAACAGGATCGCCACGGGAGTACGCTCCCACGGCCAGCAGCGGGCGGAGAGACGTCGCGGTGAGATGCAGCGCGAGCTCGACACCATTCAATCGAAGGCCCAGCGCGAGTCGGAGCGCATCCGCGGCGAGGGCGACGCGACCGCGACCGACATATATGCACGAGCTTACCTCCAGGATCCGGACTTCTACACCTTCATGCGCACCCTAGAGGCACAGCAAAGGGCGATGGGCGAGAACCACACCCTGATCATCGGATCCGACGGACCTTTCTACCGTCTCCTTCAGGACCACAGGCTGCTGCAAGGGGGGCGTTGACAGGCACGCCAACCTCACTTTCCATAGCTTCGTGATTGCCGCTAGCCTCTTTCGTCCGAATAAGAGATAATCCCTCTTTGGAGCAAAACCGCGCGCACCCCGCGCATTTGCAGCCGGCGCTTTGCCGGTCGTGGGAGGAAAGAGGTCATGGAGAAGAGCAACCACTTTGTTTCGAATGAGCTAGACCTGAAGCTCGAGAAGACTTTCGGCCCTCGGCGACTATCGCTGCTGCCGACGGTTTTGGTCTCGGCTCTTCTACTTCTTCTGTCGGGCTGCGGAGGCTGCGGCACGACACAGGAGCCCGAAGAATGCCGCGATGACGGCGTCGCCTGCCAAAGCTCCGATGACTGCTGCTCAGGTTACTGCGTAGGCGGCGTGTGCGCCCCGACCGATGAGCAATGCATCGCCAACGGACAGGCTTGCGAAGAGGCGGAGGATTGCTGCTCCGGTTTTTGCGTCGACAACATCTGCGCTCCCTCGACGGATCCCTGCCTTGCCAATGGCGAGCCATGTGACGACGCCGATGAGTGCTGCTCCCCTTACTGCGTCGATGGGTTCTGTTCCATGACGCCGCCGGAGCCCGAGTGCGTTCCATACGGCGACCCTTGCGAGGACGCCGATGAGTGCTGCGGAGACTACTGCGTCAATGGACTCTGCTCGCCCACCAGCACCGAGTGTCTCGCAAACGGAGAGGACTGCACCGCTGCCGCGGAGTGCTGCGGCGGCTACTGCAACGACGGGCTGTGCGCTTCCACTCCTCCGGAAACGCACTGCCTACCCGACGGTGCCGATTGCGTCCACGACGCGGACTGCTGCTCGGGCAACTGCCCCGCCGGAACCTGCTCGCCCACCCTGGGCGACTGCGATCCGGCCGGCGAGCCCTGCACGACCGGAGCCACATGCTGCTCTGGAAGGTGCAGCGATCCGGACGAGCACGGCAATCAGTACTGCCTGCCAGGCTCCGGTGGCTGCGCGCTCGATGGCGAGGCCTGCGAGGTGGCCGGTGACTGCTGCTCCCTCTCGTGCGTTGGCGGCTTCTGCTCCTCGGGGTCCATCTGCGCCTCGGTCGGCGACAGCTGCGGCTCGGACATGGAGTGCTGCAGCAACAACTGCGAGGGAGGCACTTGCCGCTCTGGCTCGGGCTGCCTTGCGGCCGGCGAGCTTTGCGATCGAGATGATGACTGCTGCACGAGGGTTTGCTCACCCGGACCCGACGGGCAGGATCGCTGTCTTGCGGGTGGCATGTGTGGAGTGAGCGGAGAGGTGTGCGTAAGAGACACAAACTGCTGCAACGGCATCTGCGAGGATGGGTATTGCAAGTTCATAGAAGGCATGGGCCCGCTCTCATGCCGAGTCGTGGGCGAGGCCTGTAATCAGCCCGAGGACTGCTGCTCCTACTCATGCTTCGATGATGGCCGCGGTTTCAAGAGCTGTCAGTTCCTCGGCGGCTGCCGGCCGATTGGCGAGATCTGCCGGGGCGATCATCAGTGCTGCAACAACGCGGACGAGTGCCAGGTAAACAAGGGGGTCTGCCAGATATTCTTCGAGCACAACGACCAGCCAGTGGGCAGATGCAACCATGGCCAAGGACCAAAGGCCGCCGGCGAGGTCTGCGACGAGCGCTTCGGTGGCACCCATGACTGCTGCGGCGGTGACGAGGCGTGCGTCGAGACGGTACTCGGCATCAAGCGCTGCTTCGGCGGCGCTGTCGATGAATGCATCCTCACCGGCGATCCATGCGCGTTCACCGAGCAGTGCTGCACCGGGGTATGTGCTCCCAACGAGGATGGGGATCTCGTATGCATGGTGCCGGGCTGCGTCGACGACGGCGACCCCTGCGATTCTCACGCCGACTGCTGCAACGGCTACTGCAATACGGATGGAGTCTGCGGCCCAGAGGCCTGCGTGGTCGAAGGCGACCCCTGCGACAACCATGGCGAGTGCTGTCTTGGCCACTGCAACACCGAGGGCGTCTGCGGCCCAGATCCTTGCATTGAAGACGGGGACCCCTGCGACGATGATGGCGATTGCTGCTCCGGCATATGTGATGGCGGCACCTGTGGCGAGACCCCCTGCATCGAGGATGGCGACCCCTGCAGGCGTAACGACGACTGCTGCAGCGGCTTCTGCTACAACGGCTACTGTGCCGAGCCTTGCATTCCCATCGGCCAGTCGGGCTGCACATCATCAACCGACTGCTGCGATGATGGAGTCTGCAACCCGGCCACGGGCGTTTGCGAGCACCCGACCGGTGAGTGCGCTGGACCGGATCAGCCTTGCGACGTTCAGGAAGATTGCTGCGACGGGTTGTACTGCATCGATGGGACCTGTCGCATCCTGGGCTAACTTTAGCCCCATTTCGAGTAAGCTCGCGGACCTATTAGCCGGGCCGCGAGCCATGCCTCCCATCAAAGAGAATTAGACTTTGGCGCCGGGCTTCGTCCCGGCGCTTCTTTTCCGTCCTGGGGCAGGCATGCTCATACCCTTGCCCCTCGGCTTTGCGACCTGTAAAAAGGCTTCTTTCGGTCTCGGCGCCTCTGGGCGGTCGATCCTAGCTCGTACTTCGAGCGCCGAGAGCATCTCACGTTGCCAGATCCCGGTTTCTTCTCACCGGGACTCGACAGGAGCCAACATGCCCTCACCTCATCCCCACCTGGACGCCCTCGCGGTGGACACCATTCGCGCGCTCACGATGGACGCCATCGAGGCCGCAAGCTCCGGCCATCCTGGGGCACCGATGGCGCTGGCCCCTCTCGGCTGGACGATCTTCACTCGCCTTCGCAGGCATGACCCGGCCGCTTGCGACTGGCTGGCTAGGGATCGCTTCGTTCTATCGGCGGGTCATGCCTCGATGCTGCAGTACGGGCTACTGCATCTGTGCGGCTACGACGTCTCGCTCGAGGACATCAAGAGCTTCCGTCAATGGGGCAGCAAGACGCCCGGACACCCGGAGTACGGCCATACCCCGGGCGTGGAGGCGACCACGGGTCCTCTGGGACAAGGCCTCGCCCACGCCGTCGGAATGGCCATGGCGGCTCGCCACCTATCGGCCAGGTTCGATGGGCCGGAGCACACTCTTTTCGATCATCGCGTCTTCGTCATCGCTTCCGACGGAGACATGATGGAAGGAGTCTCGGCGGAGGCGGCCTCGCTCGCCGGACACTTGCACCTGGGTCAGCTCGTCGTTTTCTGGGACGACAACAAGATCACCATAGACGGCCGCACGGACATTACGTTCTCCGAGGACGTCCTGGCCCGCTTCTCGGCGTATGGGTGGCATACGATTGGCGTGGACGACGGCTCCGACATGGACGCGATAGAGGCCGCCGCCAAAGCCGCCATGGCGGATCCGAGACCCAGCCTCGTCCGGGTACGAACGGTCATTGGGTACCCCGCGCCGACTCGCAAGGATACTCCAAAGGCACACGGCTCGCCCTTGGGTGAAGAGGAGATAAGGCGCACCAAGGAGATCATGGGATGGCCTCCCGATGAGCCCTTTCTCGTCCCCGAGCAGCTCCAGGAGGCCAGAAAGGGATGCCGGGATCGGGGCAGTGAGGTCCGGGAGGACTGGAACGTCCGCCTGCGCGAATGGAAGAATGCGCACCCGGAGCTGGCACCCGAGCTGGACCGGCTACTCCAAGGCCACCTTCCCGTCGACTGGGATCGGGACCTGCCCGTCTTCGAGCGAGATTCCAAAGGAATCGCGACGAGGCAAGCAGGCGGCAAGGTGCTCAATGCTCTGGCCAAGAATGTGCCCGAGCTGGTCGGAGGATCGGCGGATCTCGCGGCCTCCAACAACACCTATCTTTCGGGAGCGCAAGACTTCGCTCAAAACCAGGAGGGCGTGCCCCGCAACGTCCACTTCGGGATTCGCGAGCACGCAATGGCAAGCGCCATAGGCGGCATGGCGCTGCACGGCGGAGTCATACCCTTCGGCGCCACATTCCTCGTGTTCTCCGACTACATGAAGCCGGCCATCAGGTTGGCGGCCATGATGAATGCACCCGCGAAGTACGTCTTCACTCACGACTCCATCGGCCTTGGCGAGGATGGGCCTACCCACCAACCGGTCGAGCACCTCGCCTCGCTTCGCTCGATCCCGAACTTGACCGTCATTCGTCCATGCGACGCGAACGAGACCAGAGAGGCCTGGGCGGCCGCGCTACGAAGATCGGGCCCAACGGCGCTCATACTGACTCGCCAGAGCCTTCCGGTGTTGGACCGCTCGTTCCTCACTTCGGAGGAAGGGCTGCATCGAGGCGCCTATGTGCTGGCCGAGTCCCAAGGCGGGAAGGCAAGAGCCCTCATCGTGGCAAGCGGCAGCGAGGTTCATGTCGCCCTGGCCGGCCGCGCCCTTCTCCAAGGCGAAGGCATCCCGACCCGAGTAGTCTCCATGCCCTCATGGGAGCTTTTTGCGGAGCAAGACGACTCGTACCAGAGATCGGTCATTCCAAGCGACGTCCCGGCCCGTGTCGTCGTGGAGGCCGCGACTCGTTTCGGCTGGGAGCGATGGGTTGGGTCGGATGCCGGCTTCGTGACGATAGAGAGCTTCGGGGCCTCGGCCCCCGCCGGGATTCTCTACGAGAAGCTGGGTATTACTCCCGGGGAGGTTGCCCGGCTCGCAAGGGAGCAGCTTGGCGAAAAGGAAGAGGCAGCCACGGGCTGACCCCTTCGCTCGAGAAGGAAGGACAGCCCACCACTCGCAAAGAGATGGGCTGACCCTCTACTTGGACCAAACTAGCGAGCCCGGCCGGGGGCGGCTCCGCTTCGACCGGGAGCGTCGTCCTCCTCTTCGTCATCCTCATCCTCGTCCTCATCCTCGTCACCGGATGAGGCAGGGCTAGCCGGTGTCGCGGGGGTTGCGGGCGTTGCCGGAGTTGCCGGCGTGGCCCTCTCACCCCTTCGTCCAGGCGTCGCGGGAGTTGCGGGCGTCGCGGGGGTCGCTGGCGTTGCCGGACGCGCCGAGTCCTCCGAATCATCCGGTGCCGATGGAGCGGCCGGTGTTGCGGGGGTCGCTGGGGTTGCGGGGGTCGCGGAGTCTCCCGCATCCGCCGGGGTGGCGGGCGTTGCCGGCGTCGCCGGAGTAGCGGGCGTCGCGCGTCGTCCAGGACGAGCGGGAGTGGCAGGCGTTGCAGGGGTAGCCGGCCTTGCCGGACGTGCCGATTCCTCCGAATCCTCGGGCGCAGCGGGCGTTGCCGGGGTCGCCGGGGCGGCGGGCGTCGCCGGTCGACCTCTCTGGTCTCGATCCCTGCCTCGAGCACGCCCCGGAGGCTCACCCCCATGCCCAGGAGGGGTGCCCCCATGTGCAGGCGAGACCGAGTGCCCCGGTGGCTCGGCGCGCTCACGTGGCCCGGCGGCGGGACGACCCCTAGACGGCGGCCTGGTGGAGGGCGCCGGAGCCGGTGAGTCCCTATAGGCCGGCTCGATATCGGGATCCGGCCTGTCGGTTGGTCTCCTCGCCGGCCTATACGGCAAGTCCTGGTGGAAGATATCGCTGTCGAGGACTCGGCCGTCGGCCGCCGCCACCACAATGCGAGCCCTGACATGACGACGCCTGTCAGGACTGCGTAGGAGCACCTCCCAACGGTTTTGTCCAACAAGCTTCGTCCCCATCACCTGCATGCCCTCGTAGCCCTGGCTCCGGCAGTAATCCTGGGCCACGAGAGCAGCCTCTTGCTCGGTTAGCGGGCCGCGTGCCTGGGAGGGACGCTGCGCTGGACGGGAGTGATAGACGCAGCTAGACAGCGTCAGCGCAACTATAACGAAGAGCGGAACGAGCCAAAACGCTTGACCTCGACATCTCATGGCGTTTCTCCTTTCAACCCATGGACGCCGGGGTGGGCGCCCTATTCACTGCGGCGTGCCGAAGCCTTCATGAGACGCCAGCGCCTCGACCTGACGGTCATTCTAGACAGAAAGTCCCACCTATAACCAGGCCTGCCCCAAACCAAAATCGTCGGGCATCTTCTCGAGGGTATCCCGGGCTCCATGACCGTGAACCCCCAAGGGAAAAGCATGCCGATTACATAGGAGCAGCTATTCCCCCTCGTACCTCACGGAAACCACCAAGAGCTCAACCTCGCCAGCCGGCCGGCGGAGAAGAACATCGTCTCCCTCGCTCTTTCCAAGCAGGGCCCGTGCCATCGGCGATTCCACACTTATGGCCCCAGCCTTCAGGTCTATCTCGTCCGGCCCGACGATCCGATACGTCGACCTAATGCCTTCCTCATCCTCCACCGTGACCGTCGCTCCAAAGAATACGCGGTCAATCCCATCGGATCTGGGCTCCACGATCGTCAACCTATCCATGAGCTTCGCAAGATGGCGGATTCGCCGATCGATCTCTCTTAGCTTCTTTTTTCCGTAGATGTACTCGGCGTTCTCGGAGCGATCTCCATGAGCGGCGGCTACGGCGACCTCCTCCACCACCCTGGGACGCGCCTCACTCCAGAGTTCATCCAGCTCGGCCTGAAGCCTCCTGAACCCCTTCGGAGTTATGTATCTCTTTGCCATTCAAGATCAAAACGCCGATTCATCAACGGCGCCCCTTGCACACGAGCGCCCGTGATTCGGTAGTTGTGAACTCTTTGGGATGGACAGTGAAACATATCTCGAAAAGTCAAACATCCGGCCCCAAACGGGGGAGTCTACCCGCTTCGGAGCCTCATTGCACGAGGTGGCCTCGAGGGCCACACGACGCACCTGCTCGTCCTCGTCCACGTCTCGCGATACAACCCCCGTCCCACGTAGAACGAGACACGTGAGGCGACTCCGCGGACGTGTACGCCCCCACTCAAGAACAGGTCACGCTGCTGCCGTCCCCCTCGAAGAAACTGCAAGCAAGTCCATCACGACGAAGCTGAA
>SKWY01000042.1 GCA_007128675.1 Deltaproteobacteria bacterium
AAGCGGGCGTTGTTGACGGCGTAGCGACAAACGACCCTTGGAGATCGCGACCCATAGGGGACCCTAGCCGTATCGCCAAGGTAGACCGTGCCTTCCCTAGGCAGGCGCATGTTGATGGCTCGGAGAACGGTCAGCCCCCCTACTCCCGAGTCGAACACGCCCAGCGGTTGGCGCCGCACACCTGCCACCGTCATCCTTTCACCACGTCGATAGCCCCGTGCCCTGCCTTACTCGAGGTCGACGTAGTACTCGTTTACCTCCCCAGCAACCACCGAGAGGATCCAGTCACCATAGGTACGGTAGATTATGCTGCCTGTTTCGTCCTCGGCTTCGAGGTAGACGAGCCATTCGCCAGCTTGGACGTTGTCGTAGGTCAGCCCGCCATGGTCAACGCATTCGTATACGGCGCTATCGAAGACCTCGTCCCAAGGATCGTAGAGGTGGACCTGAATCTGCGTTACGGCGCCACAGCTCGTATCGCCGTCGAATCTCCACAAAATGGTCAGATCCCCCACGATCATTTCGAGATCGATGTCGTAAGAGCTATCCTCGCCAAGCAGTACATCGACGAAGGCCTCACCCGCGAACAGTACGTCTCCATACTCGTCGAGACCATTTAGCACGACCTCGTACTCGCCCGGCAAGAGGTAGTCCCAGACCACCCCCTGGTACGCGCAGTCGAGGTAGTCATCAGAGACTACACTGCCGGAGTCATCTAGAAGCACAGCCCGAACCTCGACCACGGAAGCGTCCGAGCACATGGAGCTGCCCTCGAAGTCACCGAAGCTGCTCCACCACACGGTGAGACTTCCAACCATGGGGTGCAGGTCGATATCGTAAGAGGCAATCTCACCGACAGCTACATCCACAAAAGCTTCTCCAGCATATAGGACGTAGTCATAGGCATCGAGCCCGTTTAGGACTACCTCGTAGGTTCCCGTGTCGAGAAGATCCCAGAACACCCCTTGAGCCGAGCAGTCTATGTAGTCATCGGACAGCACGTTGCCGGCCGAATCGTATAGCACGGCACGAACATCGTGCACTCCCGCATCAGAGCACATAGTCGAGCCAGAAAAGTCACCGAAGCTATTCCAATAAACGCTCAGTCCACCAAAGAGCGATGGCACATCGACATCAATCTCACCGCCTGTCTTGCCGACCACGGCCCTGGCCGGCGAGGTCATATCGTAGATGGCATACCCATCGCGGTCCATCCCCGTGACGGTCACATCGTAGGAGCCCAGCTTGAGGCCCTTCAGTGTCATGCCCTCCGAAAAGACGGCGCAAGATCCATTGCCCGTCTTCTGGTCCGCCACGTCGACTCCAACGGCTCGAACACGAATCGTCGAGATTCCCACGTCGGAGCACGCGCCGAATCTGTCGAGCACCTCTCCACCAAATGTGTACAAAACTGTGAGATCCGCCTCCTCGACAGGCTCACCGCCGGAAACGATTATGCACCCGCTGCCCAGGGTGAGAGCTGCCGCCAAGGCGATTGTGGTGCGAATAGGTCTCATGACATGACTCCTTGGCTTCTGATTTTGATCCTTATTTCATAGCATGCGTCAGCGATCTTTCGGTACTGAGACGCAACGCCGATTAGCCTTATTCAAGACCAGTTTCTGGCAATCATCATGCCAACGCCACCAAAACAAGCCGCCTTGACCCTTCAGCTAGCCAGTGATATAGAAATGCCCCCTTTATTCAGGCGCTTATGCATATCCGGGCCCTGGCGGCAACTAAGGAATGACCGGGCCGTCCTCCCGGTTGGACTGGCCATGATAGACCCCAGTCGTGACTTTCTTGCCACTACCTTGCCCTGGAGCAACTGGACATGAGCATTCCAGTCCGTGCTTTTCTCGCGACGGCGAGCGAGGCCCGAGCCGACGACGTCCCTGAAGCAGCCGGCGCGACCGAGCCCGTAGCGGCCCCCATGACCGGTCCCGTGGTCGAGCTTCCCAGCGAAGGGCTGGACTATTTCGAGGTGATCACATCCTCGGGACCCGTGGTCTTCTCTTGCCTATTGCTACTAGTAGTCGCCTCGGTCCTGTCGTGGGCCATGATCATCAAGAAGTCGCTCCATCTTCGGCGGGCACGCCTACAATCGGTGAGCTTCTTGGAGACCTTCTGGCAGAGCAAGAGCCTGGATACGATCTACGAAGCCGTGGACGCGCTCCCCGATAGCCCGGTGGCCCAGGTGTTCAAGGCCGGATACGTGGAGCTCACGAAGCTATCGAAGGCTGGCGAGACCAGAGACGACGACGACTTGGAGAGCATCCAACGCGCCATGCGAAGAGCGAGCGTGGCGGAGCTCACGCATCTAGAGGCCGGCACTCCGTACCTGGCAACCGTCGGTGCCACGGCACCATTCGTCGGCCTTTTCGGGACGGTTTGGGGCATCATGAAGGCGTTCCACGACATCTATCTCATGGGCTCGGCAAACCTGGCCACCGTATCCAAACCAATAGCCGAGGCTTTGATAGCCACGGCGATCGGACTGGCAACCGCCATCCCGGCGGTGGTTGCCTTCAACCACTTCGTCTCGCGCATTCGGATCCTGGAGTCCGAAATGGACAACTTCTCGAGCGATTTCTTGAACATAGTGAAACGACACTTCTTCAAGCCCATTTCCGACGAGAAGCGTGCCGCGGGAAGCTGACGAGTCCTTGCTTTTTCTGGCTCCAATCTAGAGACCATGATCGAACCTCGGACGTCCTAATACGATAACGGAGAGCTCCAGGTGGGCATGCACGTGCAAGGAAAGAGCGGCGGTGGCCGCAAGACGATGAGCGAGATGAACGTGATTCCGCTCGTCGACGTAGTCCTCGTTCTACTCATCATGTTCATGGTGGCCGCCCCCCTCATCGCGCAGGGGGTAGCCGTCTCCCTGCCCCAGGTCCGAGGCGAGCCCATCGAGGACGAGACGCCGAAGCTCATCCTCGCGATCGACCACGAACGGCGGATTTTCATAGGTGAGACCGAGGTGCAGCTAGCCGACCTCGAGGAGAGGCTCAAGTACAACGCACGAGTCCAAAGAGAACGGGAACTCTATCTACACGCCGATCGAGATCTACCGTACGGGGTGGTCGTGGAAGTCATGGCGATAGCACGCCGGGCGGGTGTCGAAGCCCTGGGAATGATAACCGACCCCCTCGATCGCACGCCTCGGCCCGATAGACGAGACCCACCAGAGGATTCGAGGCGCTGAACGAGATGGTAGACCTTCCTCCAACCCTGCTCGTACGAAGAGGCCAAAGGCTGCACTTCGCGCTGACGGTATCAGCGTTGTTGCACGCTCTGGGCCTGGGAGGGGCGCTGTGGGCGACCAAGGCAGGGGCCGAGTCTCGCCGCATCGACCCGGACATGAAACCCATCGCCGCCAAGCTGGTGCGTTTGGGCGAAGAGCGGGATCCAAGACTTCTACCAAGAAAGCAGGCCTCCCCTCCTCCGCCTCCTCCCCAGCAGGCTGCCCCACCAGAACCGCCAAGCGAGCCTCCTCCTCCCGAGCCAAGCTCACCCAAGGCCGCGGTTCCCTTGAAAGAGGCTTCTCCCGAGCCCCCTCAAGAGCCCACTACTCCAGAGCCCAGGCCCTCCACTCCCGAACGTTCCGACCCAGCCGATCTCGACGCGGCCATAAGGCGGGTGCTTGGCGACGTCGACCCCGACGCACGGCCGGATGACGGCCCGATCTACGGTTCACCCGATGGCGACCCATACGGTGATGCGGCGCAGGCGAGCGAGGGTGACCGCTACCTTGCCCTGGTGATTAGAGCCTTGCGTGAGAACTACCGCGTGCCGAGCATCATCCCGGAACGGGAACGGATGTTTCTGAATGCAACGGTCGTCATATTCGTCGGTCCAAACGGAAACATTCTGAGAAGAGAGATGGAGCGTCCATCAGGTAATCCACACTTCGACGCCGCTCTGATGCGAGCGGTAGATGCCGCCAGCCCACTCCCCCCTCCTCCCAGAGGCTGGGCGGCTAGGTTCGAACGCGAGGGGCTGGGCGTAAACTTCCGACTTTAGAACATCATGCTGCGAGCCAACCGAAACTACCTTCTTCCAGTGATCGTCTCCGTGCTGATCTTTGCGGTGCTGTGTCCAGGGAATGCGGCCGCCCAGCGCGTCTACATCGACGTGAGCGGGGCCACCTTTCGGCCCTACCCACTCGCAATTCCCCGGGTCAAGGTCGACCCCGAGCAAGAGGATGGGGCGGCTAGCGCCGATACAATCACAGAGCTAGTGCGTTTCGACCTCGAGGTGAGCGGGCTCTTCCAGATTCTGGACCCTCGCTCTTTCTTGGCCCGACCGGACGAGGGCATCACCACCGCCACGATTCGTTTCGAGGATTGGGCCAACGTGGGGGCCGAGGGGCTCTTGCGGGCCCGGCTGAGCCCCGGGGAAGAAGAAGAAGGGAGCGTCCTGGAGGTCAGGCTCTTCCATGTGACTACCGCCGAGGAAGCCAAGCGATGGAACTACATGATGGAGTCTGGGGCGGAGCGAGCGCTGGCGCACCGAGTGGCTGGAGACGTCGTTCGCTACTTCACCGGTGAACGAGGCATCTTCGATACGAGGATTGCTTTCATCCGTGAGACGGGCGGGAACAAGGAGCTGTGGATCTCCGACTGGGATGGCCATGGTCCTCGGCGCTTGGTAGGCGGCGAACTGAACCTGTTTCCCTCCTGGGCCCCAACGGGCGACCGTCTTGCATTTACCTCCTATCGGGGAGACGGCCCAGACCTCTACATAACGGATCTTCGAGGCCGCATAACCCCTCTGGTAACTGGAGACCCCATGTTCCACGGGCCTGCCTGGTCCCCCACGGGAGAGCAGATCGCCTACACTCGCACGAAGCATGGTACCGCCGATATATGGGTCATCGGAGCAAGCGGTTCGGGAGCCCGCCGGCTGACTCACTATGACGGCGTGATCGATACCTCTCCCACCTGGTCACCCGACGCAAGAAGAATAGCCTTCGTGAGCAACCGCCACGGTAATCCCCACATCTTCGTGATGAACTCGGACGGAAGCGAGCAGGAGCGTTTGACCTTTCAGGGCAACTACAATCAGATGCCCAAATGGTCTCCCCGAGGAAACGCCATAGTCTTCATGGGCCGAGACGAGCGCGCGGTCTTCGACCTCTTCTTGGTCGACCCCGATACCAAGGACATTACGAGGCTCACTCAGGACACGGGCCAGAATTTCGACCCCACCTGGAGCCCCAACGGACGCCACATCATCTTCACTTCCACGCGAACCGGCCAGGAGAGGCTCTGGATAATGAACGCCAACGGGACGAACCAGCGCCAGCTCCGGCTCCCGCCAGGGGGCTACTCCAACACCAGTTGGGGCCCTTGGCCCGAGGCGCCGGAGTCATCGGCCGGGAAGGACTAACCCGCCTTCTCGGTCCCTACTCGCTCGAACGACCCCAGCGTGGCAAAGATAAGAATGGCGCGGTCGGGAGCTGGGATTCCCCTAAAAGAGCCCAATAGCAAAATGCAGGGCCATGGGAGTCTCATGCAGTACGCGATCCGGCGCCAAGTTCAAACCCAGGTCCACCGCCACGGGACCAATAGGAGTCTCGTAACGAAGGCCTCCTCCCGCGCTCGTCCTAAGCTCCAAGAGATCGATGAGCGAGCCATCCCTCCATAGGTTGCCGGCGTCCAAGAACAAGCCTCCTTGAAGACCTCCGGCTATGGGGAACCGCAGCTCTCCTTTCAGAAGCACGAAGGACTCACCTCCGGCACTGGCCGGCCTGCGAGCATCCTCTATCAGCGTCATCGAGTCTTCGGTGCACGTCAGTGACGTAACCAGAGCATGACAATTCTCCAGCTGTGCGTGCAGAGACTCACGTTGATCCGCCGGCACGACTCCATCAAGGGGAAACCCTCGAAGAGTATCGGCCCCACCAAGGAAGAAACGCTTTGGCTCAATCGTAACGTTGTCCTCGGAGAGGGGAACGACCATGCCGCCTCGGGCCGAAAGAGCCAGCGTCGTTCGCCGGGTAGTCGGCAAATATGTGGATACAGAAGCGGTAGCCTTCAAGAAATGGACCGGGATGCCTACTCCAAGGTCATGAGACCAGTCGATCCCCGCGCCTGCCAGAACACCGCTGCGCGGAGACACGGGCCTGTCGCGCAAATCCAGGGTCACCCCCGGCCGAAGGCTTGCTAGTAGCGTGCGCCCTTCCTCGAAACGCCTTCTTTCGAGATCGGGGTGAAAAAAGTCCGGATCCGGCGCCGCCCGTTCGAAATCCACGTACTCCATCTCCAGGCCCAAGGAAGCAGTCAGATCGTGGCGCCACCTGGTGTCGGCCCCAATGGACCACGCAGCCCTCGTCAACCCGAAGGTGGGTCGGTTCGCTCGTTCACCGACCAGATCCGTCCGTGCCGAAAGGAGGGTTGGAAAACGCAGGCCCGCCTGAGCCTCCCACTCCATGCCCGGCGTAAGAACCCTTCGAAGCTCGAGGCCGGTCGGAAACAACGGATAGTTCAGCTTGGCTCTGGCTCTCAGCTCGGAGTTCCACAAAAATACGTGATCGGCGTACTCGGCAAATAGCCTTGGACCGTCTTCGGTGGACAAACCAACACCCATCTCGATTGCCTTCGGCCTCCTTTCCCTGACCGAAACTACGACATCCATCACTGGCGCCGGCTCGTCGGGATCGAGCAGCCGTATCGAGGCGGACCGGTAGATTCCCACGGAGAGGATGCGACGCTGGCTTGTCTGGACTCTCTCGAGATTCCACTCATCCCCCGTGGAGAAGGTCAGCTGGCTACGGACAAGCGACGCAGGCGTATTGTAGTGACCGCGCACAATGACTCGACCAACCTTCACTCGAGGGCCCTCGCTGACCCGATAGACCACCGTGGCGTGACGACGATCCCGGCTCATCAGGGTCTCGGCCTCTACAGCGGCAAAAGGATGTCCGCTGGCGGCATAGAGCCTGCGTATCGACAGCTTCCCATTCTCGACCGCCGCCGCCGATAACGGTTCTCCAGCGGAAAGCCCGGCGGCCGTCAGGATGAGCGAGACATCAAAAGACTCTACCCCCTCCAATCTCACCTCTCGCAAATGAGTGCGTACTCCCTCCTCCACCGAGATATCGACGTGGGCCACACGCCGATCGGGAGAGACCGAAACAAGGGGGCCCTCCAATCGAGCTTCGAGCCAACCCAGGCGTCGATACTGGTCGGCAACTACTTCCATGGCCTTTCTGTAGGCGGAGCGCTCGAAGACCTCGCAAGGCTCGGGAGGGACAAGACCGGCTGGCGCATCCAAGGATGTCCTCCGATAGTCGGCACGGCCACCTAGACTCCGCAAGACCTTCGGATCGGGCCCCCGCTTCTGTCGCGAAGCCATCACCTCGAGGGCCATGCAGACTTGCTGGCGCATCCAGCGCTCCGAAACGTTTCTAGCCCCTTCGAAAGAGATGCTTCTGACGCGCATCGGCGGACCCTCTATGAGTCGCAGATGAATCTCCGTGAGCTTATCACTGATGAAGACCTCTTCCAGATCCACCTCCACATGATGGTATCCGGCGAGCCTGTAGGCCTGTTCGACACGTCGAACTCCTTCCCAGAGCATGTCGCTATCCATCAGGCCATCTTCGTCTCGGTATAACAGAGCCCTCACGTCCCTTTCGTGCATGAACGTGTTTCCGAAAACTCGGGTTACGATCAGCGGCCCCGCCGACACGGGTATGACAAGATCCGCAAGAAGGCTGTATTCTCGAGAAGAAGTATCTCTCGCCGCCCCAGCATTATCGGAAGACGCAGCCTGCGTCTTTGCCGAATCCCGAGCATCCATGAGGCTCTCGCGGTCGATGGGCTCGACTCTGGGTAAACCCACCCGAGCTTGCAGGTAGCCCGCCTTGCGATAACGATTCCGAAGACGATCGAGGGCAGCATCGACCTTGTTCAGATCAATCGGTTCCTGGGCACGCAGACCAAGAACGCCATGGAGCACATCCTCCGGCAACCCGGTCTCGCCTTCCCACCGAACACCGGATAGCCGCGTAACGGGTCCCTCATCGATGAAAACGAAAAGGGCTACCTGACCGTCCTGGGACTCCCTCACCTCCGTGGTAACCCTTGCATCTCGATAACCGAATCGAGCATAGGTTCTCTTGACCCCCGTTGTCACTCGCTCGACTGCTTGCGAAGACAGATCGTCGCCCCTTGCTATCCCCGCGGCTCGGTCCAAGCGTCCCCTGTCGACAGCCTCGGCTCCAAGGAAGGAGATCTCGGCCACACGCTGGCGTGGTGACAAGACGAATGTTACCCCGAGACCGTCTCCATCATCACGCACATGAGCTCGGACTTGGCGAAACCTGCCAGTCTCGTAAAGCACCCGAACTGTTCGCCGGAGTTCTCTTCTGTCTAGTCGGCCGCCGGCGCGAAGAGAAACCAGCGGCGTTATGGATTCTGGATCGACATCCGTGGGCAAGCGCAGCTCGATGGAGCGAATTCTTTGGCCTAGATACAGACGTGCCTCATCGACCCCGTGGGGCTCGAACTCTTCACTTTCGAGGGCTGGCATCGGCATCTCCAGGACATCCTCTCCATCCTGTTCCAACAAGGACATCGACTGGAGTGCGAGCACCTGCTTGGCGAGCCCAACCGCGGGATCCACCGAGAGGCCGTAAGGGCCCTTTGTGCCGAAAGAGTCGGCTGAAGCCATGCACGGGATCAAGAGCCCCAAGACGAGGGAACCGACGGAAAACACGACTAACACCGCGCGCCAAGCCAGCGCGAGGCGGGCATCGCCAAGATTGGCTCGAGTTCTCGCGTTCGAGCATGTTCGTTCGAGATGCCTCAGTCCATCTCCCATCGCAGCTTCAGATCTACCCCAAGGTTGCCCAAGGATGTCGCGCGTCTTCCCTCGGTATCCCACTCGGCCTGAGCGGATACCACCTCGGTAATTCGGTACTCGGCTTGTGTCTTCTGCCCGGGCAAGCCTATGGGCGCGGAGTACCGCAGGCGAAGCTCATCCACGAAGAGGCTGGACTCCAGCGCCAACCGTGGTGAAACCTGACCGGAACTAACGCTATAGCCACTAGTAAGGCGCACAGAGGGATCTCGAAGAATCGGATTCTCCGGAATGAACTCTCGCACGTGACGATCGAGACCAGACATAGCGAATAGAGCATCAGCTGCCGCGGCAGTGGCAAGGGCGTCACCAAAAGCGTCGCTGTCTTGGGCGGTGATTCCAAGAGTAACCAGGGTAACTAGATCCGTCTCGGGGATATGGGGCTCGCTCGTGATGGTAACTCCCGGCTCGGATACGGAGCCATGAGCATGTACGGTAACACGATACTCGCGGATCTGGGATTCCGCCACCACGTCGAACCAGGGATCTATGCTGTGCCTGTCTTGAAGCTCCACCACCCCACGTGTCACCTCGTACTCATTTCCACGAAAGCGCGCGGTACCCTCCACAATGGACACCGTCCCCAGAACTCCCGGCTGGAAGTCGTTGCCAACAACATGCAGGTCGGCTGCCAGACGTGCCTTCGCCGTGCGCGTATCCACCCTTATGGTCCCAGGCGCGTTCACCCTCACATCAAGGTTCATCAGCGGCTCTCGTTCAACTTCTGGCTCCAGCATCACTACTCGACGTCTGAAGCTCGGAAGAATCTGATCCACCTCGATCTCACCGAGCCATCGTCCTCAGAGGACCTCCAAGTCGCCGGAAAGGGTCAAGTCCT
>SKWY01000047.1 GCA_007128675.1 Deltaproteobacteria bacterium
ACACGTGATCAACAGGACCTGGCCTTGACGCAGGCGGCGCTCAACTCCGTTTGTTCTGAGTGTTACGTTATTACCGGCATTCGCAACCTTCCAAGCATCGCCGCGAAGAGGCGGATCATCGTCCGCGGGGTCTGGATCATTGAAATAGTTCAGGCTTCTTGCGGCAAAGGCGAGCTGATCTGGGGCATCCGTATTGTCTCGGCATTCGTCGATGTCAGGGTCGGTTTCCGGGCACCCCAGTCGCTCCAGATCGAAGGCCATCTCGGCTCCTATGCCGTAGCCCGCTTTCCGAACATAGCGCTCGATCGTGCCAATCGCTATCCTCGCCGAAGCCTGTGCCTCTCGTACGTTGTCTGATTGATGGTAGAGTCTGTTTTGGGCCATGAAGGCGGCCATCACGACCGTGAGCACTATTCCAATCATAACGACGGAGATCAGCAGCTCTATTAAGGTAACACCTCGCGCATCGACTCGACTGCGAAATGGCCGAGAAGAAGAACGCGAGAAGGCGTAAGGGAGACAAGGCTTATTGTTCTTTTTGCTCATTGCATCATGAGGGCTGGGTTATGGCGAAAGCCGTACATGACGACTCGCCGATGACCGCGAATGGAAGGCTCATACCATCTAACGATTACGGAAATACGCTTTCCGGTGTCATCTTCAGCAACAAGCCAGTAGCGCTCGAACTCCAGCTGTCCTGAGTCGGTGAAGTCCAGCGTTGGACGGTCCGACGGGTTGTTTAGAGTTGGATCAATGTACCCTCTAAACTCGCAGTTGGTTCCCAAGTCGTCGCAAGGGTTGTCGCCCGAAGTATTATCCGCGTCATAATCTAGGATGTCCTCTTCGGAGAAATCCCAGCTGTCGTCTTCGAGTTCTCGACGATTGAAGTTGCCACCTTGGTCGAGAAGATCTCCATCATTGGTATCGGTTCCAGGCTCCAATAAGGCGTGGTCGTAGGGAACCTGGTGAAGCCATGACAGAAGGTCCTGTCCGATCGTGGTGGCGCGATCGACTCGCCGGGCCCGTCCATCGCTACCTGCCGCCACGACATGTGTGTGAAAGAGGGCGGTCATGGCAACGGCGAAGACAGCCATGCTCACCATCACCTCTATCAACGTGATGCCACGTTCGCTTCTTCGGTTCCAAGGAAGACGCCTCGAGGCTTCATGCCTTTGCTGCCTTGGCGGTTCGGCTCGATGATTGGTGGTTGTTTGTCTCATCTTTTTGCTCACATTTGATTACTGAAGACCTTGACGAGACCAAAAGGGCTGGTCACCGCGATGAACCGGACATCGTTTCCCGCGACCTCTCCGGCTACCGGAACGGAGGTCATGACAATCGCCGCTCCATCCGTTTCATCTCCTGGGAAGAGCCTAATCTCACCCCGAGGCAAAAAGCGTATCCAGCCGACAGGTGGAGTTCCGTCGCAGAAGGAGCAACCCGAGTCATCCACGCTCATGGGGTTGACGGTCTGAAAAGGGGCCGGCAGATCGGCCAGGTCGCCGAACATCTGGCCGTTGGCCGCTCGAACCCGCCAGTTGAGCCGCCCGGAACTGAGCAAACGGGGCAGGTTGCCAGGTCCGACGGTGGGATCGTTTGGATCGAAACCGTCGGCAGGCTCATCGAACACGGCGTATTGAATTCGGCCGGTGTCGTCCTGGGGAACGAACCATCCAAACCAGACCGGGTTGTTTTGAGCTATTGCCCTTGCCTTGGCTCCTTTTAGGGCTATGGCAACTTCGTGAGCGCCACTGGAGAGGTGTGCCCTTGGCTGTAGGCCCCTTAGCGCATATCCCGTCATCATCATGAGCATCCCGAGGATAGCGACCGTCAGCATGAGTTCGACTAGCGTAAAACCCTTGTGGGGGCGACTTGAAAGGAATTGGTTCATGGCCTAAATATGCGCTGCATCCTTTATGCCGGAGGAATGCCCCCTAAGATCAGGCTCTTACCTGGAATCCCTTCCTCCGAGGCATGAAATTTTCTTCATAGTCGACGTAATGTGCATAGCTCTCTTGGCCATGCTTCGTCATTTCGCATGCTCGAGCACCAGGGCGAATCCGCCCAGATTTGGGAACGCAACAAGATCCAAGACGCCCGTGTTTGGATGGTACGAGCACCGGTTTGGGTTATGCTACCACGCTCCTTCGAGCAGGAGGCTAGAGCGAGCGCCCCGAACCTTGTGCGCCAGGGAGTAGAAGCACCATGCAGAATCACCTCCAAAGCTGCCGAACGGCATCTCTCTTGCGGCTCATCCGGCTGATCGTGCCCTGTCTGCTCATGGCCTTACTGGGCTGCGACAATAGGCAGGAAGCGGGTGGCGGAGGTCCCGGCGGCGGTCCCGGCATGATGAAGGGCGCCGGCGGAGGCGGCAGAGCGACGGCGGTGCGGGTCGAGGCCGTCGAGCTTGGGGCCATAGATGCCCGCTCTACCTATGTCGCCGAGACGAGGCCGAGGTCGGATGTGCGGCTCGCGGCCGAGGTGAGCGGTGTCGTGGAGGAAGTAAACGCCGATCTCGGGGATAGGGTCGAGGCCGGGCAGCTCCTCGCGCGAATCCGCGGCAGAACTTTCGGGCAGGCGGTTCGTGAGGCCGAGGCCTCTGTCGCCCATGCCGAGGCAGCCATTCTCCGGGCAAGTGTGGACCTCGAGCTTGCGGAAAAGGAGCGGGACAGGGCCCAGAACCTCCATGCCAGAGGTGCCCTGACCCGAGCCGAGCTGGACGGCATCGAAGGCCGCTACTCCGGCGCACAGGCCGCTCTCGCTCTCGCCGAGGCTGATGCCCAGCAGAGAAGAGCGAGGCTGGAGCGCGCCCGAATCGATATGGCCAACACCCGCGTGCTCGCCCCCTTCGCAGGCTTCGTAGCGGAGCGATTGGTCGATCCCGGCGCCCTCGTCAGCCCCGGAGCCCAGCTCTTCAGAGTAGTTGACTCCGAGTCCGTAGTGGTTCGTTTCGCCGCGCCGGAGTCGGACGTGGCCAGGCTCCAGGTCGGCCAGGAGGTAAGCGTCGATTTCGATGCCGGAGGAATCCCCAGAAGCTCTGGCAGGATCAATCGCATCTCGCCGGTCGTCGATCCGAAGACTCGCACGACTCCCGTGGAGATAGTCATCGAGGCCGGCGACAGGATTCGGCCCGGTATGTTCGCAAGGGTCACCGCGACCTTGGAGAGCAAGGAGGATGTGCCGCTCGTGCCCGCCGCCGCCCTGGTGCGAAGGCAGCTCGATGACGATACCGAAGCACGGGAAGGGGTGTTCGTGGTTCGAGATGACCGCGCCCACTTCTCCGCCGTGGAGATCGGTCTGCGAAGCCGAGAGAGCCTCGAAATCGTGAACGGCGTCTCCGTTGGAGACAGCATAGTCGTCGCGGGGCAGTCCGACCTTCGCCATGGGGCAAGTGTGAGGCTCGTAAACGGGGGCTCTCAAGGCACGGGTGCCGGCTCGAGCAAGCGGGGCCAAGGACAGAAGGGCTCATGAAGGGCGGCACCTTCAGTCAGCCGGATGCCGGACGCGGCGGCGCCCTCCCCAGGTTCGCCGTCAGGCGGCCCGTCACGACCACGATGATCTTCGTCGCCATCGTGACCCTGGGGGCGGTTGGTTTCACGCGCCTTGCCGTCGATCTCTTCCCCTCGGTGGATATGCCCCGTCTCACGGTGATGACCGAGTATCCCGGTGTGGGAGCCGAGGAGATCGAGACCTTGATGACTCGTCCCATCGAGGAGGCTCTCGCCACGATCCAGAACGTGGAGAAGATAGAGGGCTTCTCGAGCGAGGGGCGCTCTCGCGTCGTCCTCGAGTTTGCCTGGGGAACCGATCTCGACAGCGCTCTTGGCGACCTTCGCGCCGCTCTCGAGAGGGTCAGGGCCCGGCTGCCGGAGGATGCGACTCCCCCAATGGCCTTCAAGTTCGATCTGGCGGCGGTCCCCGTCATGTTCCTCTCCCTTTCCAGTGAGGGCCTTGATCCCAGGCAGCTTCGCCAGCTTGCCGAGGACAGGATCAAGATTGCCCTGGAGCGCGTCGAGGGCGTCGCCAGGGTAAACGTACGCGGTGGGCTCGAACGAGAGATACACGTGGATCTCTCGTCCGATCGTCTCGCCGCCTACGACATATCCCCCGAGACGATAGTGAACGCCCTTCGTAGGGAGAACGCCGATATTCCCGGTGGGAGCATCTACGATGGCGACCGCGAGCTGATCCTGAAGACCGTCGGCGAGCTTCGAGGTTTGGATCAGCTCGAAGGCATAATCGTAGCCCATCGCGCCGAGGGCCCGGTGCGCCTCTCCGATGTGGCGCGCGTCAGCGATGCCGCCGAGGAGCGCCAGAACATCGTCTGGATAGATCAGGCCGACGGCATACGCATGTCGGTCAACAAGCTGGATGGCGCGAACACCGTCGATGTCGCCCGGCGCCTTCGAGAAGAAGTGGCGCGAATAGACGAGGCCATGGAGGAGGCCGACCTTCGGATCCTAACGGACACCGCGGAGTTCATCGAAGACTCGGTGGCAAGTGTTCAGCATGCGGCCATCGTCGGCGGAGCGCTTGCGGTTCTCGTGCTCCTCCTATTTCTCGGTGACATCAGGGCGACACTGATTGTCGCCACGGCAATCCCGATCTCCGTCATCGGAGCCTTCGCCTTGATGGACTTCGCCGATGTTACGCTGAACGTCATCTCCTTCGGCGGTCTGGCGCTCGGAATAGGCATGCTCGTCGATAGCGCCATCGTGATTCTGGAGAACATCTTCCGCCAGCGCGAGCAAGACCCGGACATGGATCCTCGGGACGCGGCGGTGGAGGGAAGCCGTCAGGTAGCCTCCGCGGTGACCGCTTCGACGATGACGACGCTGACCGTCTTCGTCCCCGTCGTCTTCCTTGGCGGTTTCGTGGCCATCTTCTTCAGTCAGCTCGCCTTGGTGGTCGTGTTCTCGTTGGCCTGCGCTCTTCTCGTGGCCCTGACCCTCGTACCTATGCTCGCCAGCCGGCTACCCAAGAGATCTAGTGGTGCTAGGAGCGGTGGCCCGCTCATGCGAAGAGCCGAGGATGGCTACTCGAGCTTCATGAGGTGGCTGCTTCGCCACAAGTGGGTCGCCGTCGTAGTCGGCCTGTCCATGGTGGGTGGAGCATACGCAATGGTCGCCCTCGGCCTGGTCTCCACGGAGCTCATGCCTGAGACCGATGAGGGCTCGGTTCGAGTCACCGTCGAGCTTCCGCCGGGAACGAGGCTGGAGGTGACCGAACGACTCATGATGGATGTCGAAAGGGTCGTTCGTGAGGCGGTGCCGGAGACCGAAGTCGTCTTCACGAACATCGGACCCCGCGGCATGTGGTCCAGCGCCGGCGGAAACTTCGCCGTCCTGAACATCCAGCTTGTGGAGCAAGCCTTGCGGTCACGATCGAGCGCCGAGATAGCCGCCGCCATCCGCCCACTTCTGCTCGACATCCCCGACGCCATCGTTCGAGTTCGCGCGGGAGGCGGCCTCTGGATCTTCAGGGTCCTTCGGGGCGGGGGCGATCGCCTTCAGGTGGACATTAGGGGCTACGATCTGAGCACGGGAGCCGAGCTGGCACGCCAGGTCTCGGAGCTGATGCAATCGGTCGACGGTGTCGCGGACGCTCGCAGCTCCCGGGAGCTTGGAGCCGCGGAGATGGGCGTACATGTCGACTGGGAGCGCGCTTCGTCGATGGGGCTCTCTCCGGCGGCGGTTGGGCGGGCCCTTCAGCTCTACATCCTCGGAACGACCGCCACCTACCTTAGGGAGGGGGGCAACGAGTATCGCGTCGTCGTCCGGCTCGCAAAGGAAGATAGGCGTTACGTGGAGCAGGCTCTCGATCTGCCCTTGTTCACTCCAGGCGGACAGGTCCCCGTTCGCTCCGTTGCTCACGTTCGCGAGCAAGAGGGTGCCGTCTTGATCCAGAGGGAAGGGCAGGAAAGGATCATCTACGTGACCGGGACGCTGGCCAGTCCCGATACGGACCTGGGCGCTGTTGCAAGAGAGGTGGAACGTAGAATCAGATCGGAGATCGTGGTCCCGCCCGGCTTTCACCTCGCCATGGGCGGCGAGAGCCGCGAGCAGGATCGCACCTTCGGCGGGCTCCTGATGGGCCTGCTGCTCGCCTTGGCTCTTGTCTACATGGTCATGGCAGCCCAGTTCGAGAGTCTCATCCAGCCATTCATAATCATGTTCGCCGTGCCCCTTGCATCCATTGGAGTCGTGACGAGCCTCGTCCTCACGAACACCAGCTTCAACATGTACTCCTTTCTGGGAGTAATCGTGCTCGTCGGAATTGTGGTCAACAACGCCATCGTGCTTGTGGACTACATGAACCTTCTTCGCCGCGAGAGGGGCCTTGGAGTCGTGGAGGCCGTGGTGGAGGGTACTCGCCGCCGTCTTCGCCCGATAATCATGACGACCACGACGACCAGCCTCGCCCTCATCCCCGTCGGTCTGGGTCTCGGCGAGGGAGGAGACCTCAACGCTCCCCTGGCCAGAGTCGTCGTCGGAGGACTCTTGTCCGCGTCCCTCGTATCTCTGGTGGTCGTGCCCGCCGTCTATGCCTTCATCGAGGAAAGGCGGGCGAGGACCGCCGAGAAGAGAAGCGCCGCGAGGACCGCTAGATCAGCCGCTTGAGAAGATCAGTCATCCTCGCTGCGACCGAATAGCAGCCCTATGAAGGGCAAATGCTCCGGTCTGAAGAAGACGTAAAGATGATCTCCGGGCTTTAGGATAGTGTCTCCCCCCGGACCTAGAAGCTGCTTGCCGCGTACCAAGAGGATTGCGAGCGACCCTTTCGGGAACGGCAAGTCGGCGATGCGGGCATCACACGCGGCGGATGCCTCGTTGATGTAGTAACTCTTGATCTCTCCATCGAGTATCTGTGTCGACTGTATCTCGAGCACCGCGGGCGGAGGAGGAGGCTCGTCGCTGGTCAGCCCCATCCGCCTCGTCAGCCATCGCACCGTGGCTCCGGGGATCAGGGTGTTTACGATGACCATCGCGCATACGACATGGAACAGCGTATCCGAGCCGTCGACCCCCATCAAAACCGGGAACGTCGCCAGGATGATTGGTACCGCTCCCCGGAGGCCAACCCACCCGATGTATCCAATCTCCCGCATCGGGTAGCGAAACGGCAAGAGCGTGAGCAGCACCACCAATGGTCGCGCAAGGAAAGCGAGGACCAGGGCCAACAGCACGCCAACCCACGCCACCTCGATGAGCTTCGCCGGCGTCACCAAAAGGCCGAGGACAAGGAACATGGTGATCTGGCTCATCCAAGCTATGGAGTCGTGCACGCGGAGTAGGCCGCTACGGTACGGGATTGGACCGTTGCCCATGATGACGGCGGCGATGTAGACCGCGAGGAAGCCGCTTCCCAGAAACAACGTTGGAACCCCGAAGGCAAGCAGGGCCAGAGCGAGCGTCAGAACCGGGTAGAGCCCGCCTGCCTCGAGGCGCGCCCTCGATAGAAGCCAGCGGCCACCATGCCCGAATGCTATTCCGAGCACGGCGCCCACTCCGAGCTGAGTGACGACCTCCATAATCAACCACCAGCTGATTCCGTCGCCACCGGCGGCGGCGCTAGCCAGGCTGATAGTCAGTATGACGGCCATGGGATCGTTGGAGCCGGACTCGATCTCGAGCGTCACCCCCACCTTTCGTTTGAGAAAGATGTTGCTGCCTCGAAGCAGGGAGAAGACCGCGGCGGCATCCGTCGAGGAGACTATGGCCCCTATCAGCAGGGCCTCCGGCCACCCGAAGCCCAGTAGGTAGGCTGCCGCGGCGACTATCAGGGCGGTTCCAACCACGCCTAGCGTGGCGAGTATGGCCGCCGGTCGTACGCCCTGTCGAACGGACATCATGGGCGTGTTGAGGCCGCCGTCGAAAAGGATGAGCACCAGCGCCGCCATGCCTATTCGAAAGGCGAACCCGAAGTCATCGAAGCTATAGCCCGTCACCCCCTCCGTGCCCGCGACCATTCCGATGACGAGGAAGACCAGCACGACGGGAATCCCGATTCGCTGTGCGGCACGACTGAACAGAGCCGAGAGGCCCATCAGAATTCCGAAGACGGCGAAGAGTAGAGCCGTTGGCGCGGGTTCCTGCTCGAACATCTGGGGGTCGTCTTCCTCCAAAAGCTCGGCCCAGTGGAGCAGGCCAAGCCGTGTATTCGGGACCAGATCACTTCACGTGATCATATGGAGCCGATTTGCCGGCCGCACGATAGCCGATTCGGAGGCAAGAGTCTCTCTGGAAAAGGGGTAAGCAATCCTTCAGGTCACTTCCCGGGTGACGTTGCTCTAACGCAAACAGGGGCGGCTTCTTCGGTGGAATCGACTCGTGCAAGATCCTTTTAAAGATCGACTCGGCGATCAAGAGCTTCGGCCGGCAGCTCAGTAGACGGCCTGGAGGTCTATGCGGGGAAGCGCCCTTTGCTGCAGCGGTCCAAAGCACTCCCCGCTGCCGTCTGTGTCCAGCTCGCATCCAGTCATCGGCATTGGAGGCACGACGACGAAACGTGTCCGAAAGGCCCAGAGGCTTTCGATCAGGTCACCGTCCAGACCGAGCCCCTCATCCGCTGGCCTCGGCAGCCTCGGGGAGGCTAGGGATCGTCTGATGGTGTCACGGGCCAGATCGTCGTAAGCACTTCTGCCCGATGAGCGCTCTATCTCGACCCGAAGTAGCACGCCGGTCGAGGATTGAGTCACGCGAAGCAGGGCGACCACGTCGACTCCACCGGTCCGGCCCCGTGCAATATCGAAGAAGAGCGTGCTCATCATCTGCTGCTGCCGCATATCCTCGCGGCTGTCATGGACACCTCGCGTTCCCGCCGGAGCGATGGGATGGGCAAGGGGATGATGAGGCCCCACGGACGATGATTCTCCTTCCCGGTATGGGCTGCCCGTCTCGGCATATCTTCTCATCGAGCCCTGGTAGTCCCTGAACCAGGCGGCAAGATCGTTTGCGAGGCCGGACTCGGCATCCTCGTCGAAATGCTCCCATGCGGGAGTGAAGTCATCCTCGAATCTTTCGCGAAGGCGCACGAAGTAGGGATCGATGAGCCCGCTCTCTACTCTTTGCCGTGCCTTCTCGTCACGAACGAAGGAGGCGATCCTGCGGGTTGCCATCTCATTGCGTTCATCTTCCGAGCAGATGGGAGGCTCGAGGAGAGTCTCTCCCGCATCGCCAGCGGGCTTTTTCGCCCCTTCTTCTCTCACGACAGCCGATATGGCCGCGTGTGGAAAAAGATCTACCTCTCTTGGGCTCCGTGCTAGGTGAGCCGGCTCCGAAGCTGACGTGTCCCCTTCTTCAACCGACTCGCTGGACCCAGCATGGAGAGGCTCGATCCCTGGTATTGGGGTGGGCGCCGGCTTGGGAGCCTCGACTCTTTCGAGCGTGCCGGCGTGTGGCGGCTCTTTTGAAGCAGGCTCATCAACTCTTTGGTGCTCGGTGATTTCGTCCGGCAATGCCTCATCCACTTGGCTGGTTGCAGCCTTCTCATGGCGAGATGCGACGACTCTCGAGTCGTCTAGCTCGAGGGCATAGACTACCGGCCTTGGCGACTCGGTATCCGTCGGCGGCTCGGACAGAGGAATGAGAAGGAGCAGGGCATGGAGAAAAAGAGCAGTTCCCATGGCGACCGCTA